>NZ_JACFSZ010000004.1 GCF_014805525.1 Rhabdothermincola sediminis
GGAACGAGAACCCGACCCCGTTCGTGTGGACCAAGACCGCAGACGAGATCCTCGACAAACTCGCCCGCTACTGCACCGCAGTCACCAACACCGAATATGACGGCGCTTCAACCTGACAGGACACTAGAGACGGATCAATTTTCGCGGCGCCCGTGGGCGGCGCGGACCCACCCTCAGGAGACACCCCTCATGGACATCGACACCCTGCCCGACATGCTCCGGGTCGACGAGGCCGCGGCGGTGCTGCGGATCAGTCGCAGCCGGGCCTACGACGAGGTCGCCGCATTCCAGCGCACAGGCGGCGCCGAGGGCTTGCCCTCGATTCGCATCGGCCGCACGCTGCGGATCCCCAAGCGGGCGTTGCTCGCATGGATCGACGCGCAGCTCGGCACCACCGATGCTGCCTGAGCGTCGCCAGCTTCTGATCGACCTCGACACCGCCGCCGTGGTGCACGCTCAGGCCGGACCGATCAGCTGGCTCGTGCTCGAGGCCATCGCCGCGGACGCGCCACCCGGTCGTGCGGTGGTCGAGGTGCGGTGCAGCTCGCGGTCGCTCGCCGGGATCGTTGGCGTGTCGAAGGACTCGGTGGCGCGTGCGTTCCGGTGTCTCATCGACGCGGGGATCGTCGAGCGCGTCGACCACCGCGAGGAACGCTCCGGTCGGTTCTCGTCAACGACCTACCGCGTGGATCTCGCATCTGCGGGCCTCACCGTCGTCACCGTGTCGCACCACGCCGCCCCGGTAGCGACCGCCTCAGATCTGCCGCGCACTCCCGGTGACCAGCTCAGCCTCCTGGGCCCGGCGTAGCCACCCCTCGACGCGCTCCCGCTGCCACCTCGCGTCGAGCGTCGCCTCCCTTCGGTCCCGACGCCGTCCCAGACCCCCGAAGAACAGCCACGAACTTGCATCCCGATGCCGGGACCGTCCCGCTCCCGCGTCGCCTGCTCCGGCCAGGGCGTTGTGCGCCACGGCCGGGACTGACCTGAAAGGAGCACGCCTCGTGCTCTCCCTCGGCAAGATTCAGCTCTCCGGCGAGAGCTACTACCTCAACGCCGTCGCCGACGGCATCGACGAGTACTACCGCGGTGTCGGCGAAGCACCAGGTCGTTGGGTCGGCACCGCGAGTCACTCCCTCGACCTCGCTGGCGAGGTCGAAGCGAGTGACCTGCACGCCATCTGGGCCGGCCAGAACCCCGCCACCGCGGATCCGCTGGGGCGTTTCCCGAACCGCAAGGTCGCCGGGTTCGACCTCACCTTCCGCGCCCCGAAGTCCGTGTCGCTTCTCGCCGGACTCGGCGATCCCGACACGGCCCAGGTTGTACGCGAGTCACACGACACAGCCGTCGACGCGGCGTTCGCGTACATCGAACGCGAGGCAGCCCGATCCCGTACCGGCAAGAACGGCGTCAACCAGATCGAGGTGAACGGGTTGGTTGCCGCCGCGTTCCGGCACCGCACCAGCCGCGCTGGTGACCCGCATCTCCACACGCACGTCCTCGTCGCGAACATGGCCGAAGGTGCCGATGGGGCCTGGCGGACCCTCGACGGGCGATGGCTGTACCTACACGCGTCGACCGCCGGCTACCTCTACGAAGCCCACCTCCGCCACGAGCTCACCGTCCGCCTCGGTGTCGAGTGGGGACCGATCAAGGAAGGCATCGCCGATGTCGTCGGGATCGACGACGACGTGCGAGACCACTTCTCGGATCGCCGCAAGGAGATCGAGGAACACCTCGACGAGGTCGGGTTCCGCACCGCCCGAGCGGTCCAGCTCGCCACCCTCGCCACCCGTAAGGCGAAGAAGGCGACCCTCGACGAAGGGTCGATGCGCGACGTGTGGGAGGCGAAGGCCGCCGAGATCGGCTGGGACCCCGCCGATCTTGCCCTGGCTCTCGATCGGGTCCCGCGGGCCGCCGTCGAAGCCGACCTCGGAGAACTCGCCGACGACCTGATGAGCGCCGACGGCCTCACGAAGCAGGCATCGTCGTTCGACCGTCGAGACGTCCTGCGAGGCATCTGCGGCCGGCTCCCAGCAGGCGTGACCGTCGCCGAGATCGAGGCCATGGCGGACCGGGTCCTCGACCGGACCGAGGTCATCCGACTCGTTGAGACCGACGGGCCCGGCCTGTTGTCGTCGAACGTGATCCGCCGAACTGACGGCACGATCGTCGCCGCGTCGGGGGTCGGCGACATCCGCTGGTCGACGGCCGAGTTGATCGGGATCGAACGCCACGTCGTCGGCCGAGCCACCGCCCGGACCGACGAAGGCATTGCCATCGTGCCCGACGAGGTGCTCGCCGACGTGATGGAACGACGCCCGACGCTGGCCGCGGAGCAGGCCGAGATGGTCACCCGACTGTGTACGAGCGGCAACGGGATCGATGTCGTGTGCGCCGCCGCCGGGACCGGCAAGACCTACTCGCTCGACGCGGCCCGCGAGGCCTGGGAGGCCAGCGGCCACCGCGTGATCGGCGCCGCCCTGGCCGGGATCGCCGCGCAGGAGCTCCAGTCGACCGCTGCCATCGAGTCGATGACCCTCGCGATGCTGCAGATCAACCTCAACGCCAACCGTATCCGACTCGACGACCGCACCGTGGTCGTGATCGACGAAGCCGGGATGGCGGGGACCCGCAACCTTGCCCCCATCCTCAACGCCGCCGACGAGGCCGGCGCCAAGGTCGTGCTCGTCGGCGACCCTCACCAGTTGCCCGAGATCGACGCCGGAGGCGTGCTCAGCGGACTCGCCAAGCGGCTCGACCCCATCGAGCTGACCGAGAACCGCCGCCAACGCGCGCACTGGGAACGCGATGCGCTCGACGAGCTGCGCTGCGGCGAAGTCGACTCCGCGTTCGCCGCGTACCGGGACAACGACCGGATCGTGCAGGCACCAACGGCGATCGATGTCCGCCGGGCGATGGTGGCCGACTGGTGGTCACACCGACTGGCCGGCGACACCGTCGCCATGACCACCTACCGCCGCAACGACGTCGACGACCTCAACGGCCGAGCCCGCGCCTACCTCGTCCGATCCGGTGACGTGTCGGGCCCCGAACTCGTGCTCGACGACCGCCCGTACCAAGCCGGTGACCAGATCGTCTGCCTCAAGAACAACCGCCGGCTCGGCGTCTGCAACGGCACCCGAGCGACCGTCGAGGCGGTGGATCCCGATCGCGGGACGCTCACCATCACGCTCGACGACCGGCGCGTTCTGCTGCCCCGGGAGTAGCTCGACGAAGGCAACATCGCCCACGGATACGCCACCACCATCCACAAGACGCAGGGCGCCACCGTCGACCGCGGGTTGGTGTTGGGCACCGACGAGCTGTTCCGCGAACGCGGCTACGTCGCCCTCAGCCGCGGCAGGATCACGAACCACCTCTACCTCATCGGCGCGACCGAGATCGACGACTCGACCGGCCACGGCCCGCCACCTCTCACCGACGATCCCGTCGAGGTCGTCCAACATGCACTCCACCGCCAAGGCGACAAGCGCCTTGCCATCGACACCGGCGAACCCCTCGCGTTCTGGCCCATCGAGGATCTCGTCGCCGAGAAGCAACGCCTCTCTGCCGTGCTCGCCGCCTGCCCACCCGAGCGCAGCCATGACGTCACCGCCCTCAGCACCCGACGTGAGGAGGTCCAAGGCGAGATCGAACCACTCGTCTACCGGTACAACGAACTCGCCGACCGCAAGCTCCGAGGTCCCGGCACCCGCAGCGAGATGCGCGACCTACGGGACCGGATCCGCGAGCGGTCCGACGGCCTCGACCGCCTCACCGCCGAACTGGACGACGCTCGCAGCGGGATGCGTGAGCGCGAGCAGTTCGAGACGGACCACGCGCATGAGGCTGGCTTCCTCGACGCCGTCGACCACGAGCTCGACCGGCAACTGCGAAGCCGGGCGTGGCGGACCGCCGCCGATCCGACCGACTACCACCTTCACATCCTGGGACCGGTGCCCACCGACCCTGAGCACCAGGCCATCTGGCTGCGCGGCGCCACCATTCTCGATCGCCACTACCTCGGCCTCGACCGGGACCCGACCCGGCGAGACCGCTCGTCCCTCCTCGGCGGCCCACGGGAGAAGGCCGAGATGATGGCCCGTCTCGAAGTCATGGCCATCCCCCGGGAACGAGAACCCGTCCAGCGCACGATCGAGCACGACCTCGGCCTGGACTTGTTCGGGTGACGCCGTGGGAGGCTGATCGACGTGGACACGGCTGCCGGCTTCACCATCCATGCCACCAAGAAGCTCCTCGATCGGGTGAAGCAGCCCGTCGGTGATCCGGTCCAGCCGGCCACCGAGCTGGTGAACTGGTACGCCACCGCCTTGTTCTGGAAGCCCCAGGTGGCGCTCCTCGTCAACGAGCGCACGCTGCTCCCAGTGTTCATGCCTCTCGCACCTGCCACCACGCTGGCTCGACGGTTCCCGGGCGAGCTTCGGCGTGTGCTCGACGCTCACGGCATCGATCCGCGGTTCGTCGATCACGAGATCCGATCGATGGGTGAGGGCCACTACGCCAAGACCGCGAGCCGGAGTCTGCTCGGCGTCATGAACGAGTTCACCTTCCTCGGCAAAGTCCACCGCGAGGATCACGGCGCCGAGGATGACCTGGTCGCGCTCTCGGTCCGCTTGGCCGAGACCCCGATGAGCCCGCTCTACAAGAGCCACATCAGCCCCGACCACGAACTGAAGGCACTCGTCGAAGGGGCGATGCACTGAATCGACGAATCTGAGGATCTTCCTAAGATTCATCGACTTCGATCACCAGCTACTCGTCGTAGAGGTCCGCTGCTTCCCCCTCGGCAGTCATCTCATCAAGAGCAGCGCTCGCCGCCGCGTCAGACCGTTCGCGGAATGCCAGGACTTCGGCCGTGTCCAGGCAAGGGTCAACCCCAGCAGCCCCAGCCCCAGCGCCGTGCTGCCGCAGAGTCCCGCCTTCGATCAGCTCCGAGACGAAGGACGGCCTTACGTTGAGCAACTCTGCCGCTTCCTCGATGGTGAGTAGATCGTTCACCCTCGCAGTTCCCGCTCTACGCGACTGCGGCCCGACCGGGCCCGGGGCCGGGCTCGCCGGGTCGCTGCAGAAGTTCGATCATGGTGCCGTCGCCGAAGTGGAACTCGACCACGAGCGGATTCGACTTCGGTATGACGACGTCGGCGATCTCCTTGCCGATCACCTCCTCGATTCGAAAGCCGATCTCGGGCGACCGCAGGGAGTCGAGCCTTGCCAGAGCGAATCGCAGCTGTGCGCGGACCTCGTTGGACACGCACGCAAGCCTGGCGATGTCCAGACGATCGAGCGTGCAGCGGTAGGTGAGGTCGACAACCGCCTCGGGCACCAGCCCGTCGTCGCTGGCGGGGACCGGCAGGTAGCCCAGGATCCTCCCAGCCATGAGGTTTCCATGATCCACGTCGAGGTCCGCTGGGTCGAGCAGCGGGCTCGCGGTGAACGTCCGGTCCAGTGTCTCGTCTGCTTCGGCGAGGTCAATCGCCGAAGCCTCGTCGTACCCGTCCTTCATCAACTGCCGGACTCGCCGATTCCACTCCTTGTCGAAGTGGCAATCGTGTGATGTGACCATCACGAGCGCATGCCCCGCGGCAAGGTTCAGCGGAGGACGGGACGGGCTGTCACCCGGGACCTCGAGGTGGTGCTCGTCGAGAGCGTCCCACGCGGCTGGTGTGAAGCGATCGGGAGCAATTAGCCGGCTCACACCGGCGAAGAGGATGTCGCCCTGCTTCGGTGGTCCGTCGGCCGTCGCGTAGAAACGCTCGGAAGGCATCATCGGTATCCGCGTCTCCTCAGCGTGACGTCCTGGTCAACTTCCTCGAAGAGGCGTGCATCGTCAGGTTCGATCTCGTACGTGTCCTCGGGACGCAGCGTCGGTCGACGCTCTGGCGCAGTGAGCTTCCCTGCGAGAAGGGCGGCTAGAGCCGGTTCGTACAGCGAACGTCGTGTGGGACGTCGAGTCGTCACTTGGATCGAGTGCTGTGGCTCGCCTGCCACCCGGCTGCGCCAGTTGGCGGCGTCGGCGAGCCTTCCATCGGCAATAGCGTTGAACAGTGGCTCGCCACTTCCCGTACCGAGAAGGACATCGCGCGTTCGTCCCGGGAACTCGTTGTCGATCTCCTCGACGAGGTGCCACAGGAATCGCAAAGCCTCCACGCGTTCCTGGGTCGGCCTAATTGTGCCGTTCGCCCAACCCGTCAGTGATCTCCGATCAACGCCCAGGCAGCGCGCGACCTGCTGTCGGGTCAGCCCTCCACGAAGGCAGATGAGGTCGCGGAGCTCGACAACTTCGTCGCTGAGTTCCCGGCTCAGTCCCCGTGGCGCAGTTTGAGGCGCCCCGCCCGTCACGAAGAAGAGGCTCTCCGCTCGGAAGTCCTCCGTGAAGCCGGCTGAGGCCGACGTGCCGAACGTCGTTGCAAGGAGCAACGGTGTTGCCAGAAGTACCTTTCCGGTGCGGGTTTGGACGAGCTGCGTCACAGCTTGCCTCCGTGCTCAATGAGGAAATCATCCGTCACGGCCCATCGGAAGTACCGATAGATCCGTTCGCAGAAGATTCTGCTTCGTTCGACCAAGGTTTCGGGAGACCACTCCACCGGTTCAGTGGAGTACGCGTCCAGATCGAGAACCCAGCTTGCACTGTCCGCTGGCTCGATGCCGGGATCGAAAGTCGCTCCGGGCGGAACGAAGCCCCAGCGAGCGTGCAGCGCGGATTCGTCATGCAATCGGTAGAGGTGATCTGACAAGGCGTGCAGCTCTTCCACTGACGGCTCGCCCAGTCCCACGCGGGCCGCGCCCCGGATCGGTTCGTTCACGAGCCGATCGATCGAGGCGAGCTTGCCGTCGTCGGTAAGCCTGTCGACGTAGCGGATTCCCAGCCGAGTGCAGACCTTCGGTCCGATCGTGTCATCGAGCGCCACCAATAGACGCCTTAGACGGCTGAGGAAGTCGCCCCGGCTGGTGTACTCGTGGCTGGTGAGCGCGATGAAGTCCTTCGTCAGCGCTACCTGCCAGCCATCCTTGGGTTGGGAGAATCGCCAGACCCGATGACGCTCCCGCTGCACCGGGCCCTCGGCGCCGATCAGCACGGCGCTCTCCTCAACCTGATTGAGGATCGGGTACTCCTCGCGGATCAGTTCCTGGAACGAGGCGATGAATGCTTCGTTCGTCTCGATCGAGATGATCTGCGGGAACCGGACCTGCGCGAGGGCAAGCACGAGAGGCGTCCCTGGTAGCGGGATCTCCTCGACAGCGGGACCGAACGGAGTTTCGACATAGCTCGTCATCAGTTCCCACTTTACTTCCCTTCGTCAAGGATGGGAAGTAAGATGGGAAGTGCTCCATCTGGGGCGGGGGAAGCCCCCCGCCCCAGCGGAAGCGGAAGGTACCGCTTGCTTGGTGAGACGAGCAGTCTGCGACACCGCCGCCTCCGCTGCAAGGACTCGGGAGCGGGAAGGAGGTGATCGCCATGGCAAGGAACACCCGTCAGACGGGCACGAAGGCCGCCTCGGCCGCTGGCAAGGTTCTGTCGAACCCCAAGAGCACGAAGACCGAGAAGCAGGCCGCGGCCAGCGCGCTCGCGCAGGCTCCCAAGAAGAAGTGACCCCTTGGGGGCGGTGGCAGGCGTTGCCGACGCCACCGCCCCCGATGGACCATCATCCGCTCGTCGTCGCCCCTTCCGTTCCCGTCGGGCGCTGCTTGAGCTTTGCCTCGATGAGGCCGTTGAGCGCGTCGGCGATCTCGTGGTCGCGGCCCTGGGTGGCGTGCTGGTAGATGAGGGCCGCACGCGAGGTCGACTGACCGAACCTCGCCATCAGCTCCTTCGTGCTCGCGCCCGTCATCGCGGCGAGCGTGTTGCCGGTGTGGCGGAGGTCGTGGGGCTTCATGCCCTCGATGCCCAGCTCGGTCATCGTTCGGTTCCACGCTGAGTACCACGTTGCCCGGCGCAGCGGCTGCCCGTTCGCTCCACAGAACACGAGGCCCTTCTTGCCCGGCGCTGCGTAGGTGGCGAGGTGCGCCTCTAGTTCGGGCTTGAGCATCGCTGGGATGGCCACGGTGCGGATGCCGGCGTCGGACTTCGGCGGGCCCAGGATGTGCGTGCCGTCCTTCAGTTCCTGGTACTGCTCGACCACCTTGATGCGGCCGTGTAGCAGATCGATCCGCTCGCGGGTGAGCGCCAGCATCTCGCCGAGGCGCAGCCCGACGAAGGCACCGACGAGCACCATCGCCCGGAAGCGTGGCTCGATCGTGTCGGCGATCTCGAACACCTGGGGGATCGAGGCGATCGGCCGCTCGGGTGCCTTCTCCTGGCCGGCGCCCTTGATCACGCACGGGTTCCGCACGAGCAGCTCGTCGGCCACCGCCGTGTTCAGGATGGCGTGTAGCAGCCGGTAGCACTTTGCCACCGTGGTCGGGCCCGGCTTGCCGGCCTTGAGCATCCCCGAGTGCCAGTCCCGCACCTTGCTCGGCGTGATCTTCGCCAACTCGAGGTCGCCGAGCACTGGGAGGATGTGAAGCCGCAGCTCGCCCTCGTACAGCTCGACGGTGCGAGGTCGAAGATCCGGTCGTTGCTCCAGCCACTTCGTCGAGTACTCGCGAAGCGTCACCTTCCCGGCGATCGGGTTCACCCACGTCCCGCGCTCCATGTCGGCTCGCACCGTCGATAGGTACGCCTCGGCATCGCGCTTGGTCCGGAACGTCGTCGGCGCGGCGGCCATCTTCCCGTCGACCCGGTAGCGCGCCTGGTATCGCCCGGACGGCAGCTTGCGCACGCTGCCCCACGACGCCTTGGCCTTTGTCATGCGCCCGATCATGGCACGGCCGAAGCGGTGTGGCACGCATGTGGCACATGACCGCCGAAGACGACGAAACCCGCAGGCTGGAGACCTTCAGAAAGTGCCTCTGACCTGCGGATTTCTAGCGAGCGGGTGACGGGAATCGAACCCGCGTTCTCAGCTTGGGAAGCTGATGTTCTGCCTCTGAACTACACCCGCAGAGCCCGCCCATAGTAGGCGCCCCGCTCCCCTACCGACCACGCCGCCCGCGGGTGCTGCCCGTCACCGGCACCGGAGTTCGGCGCTCAGCCGTGCTCCGCCGCCGCCGAGTGGCCGAGCGGCGGTCCACTAGCCTCGCCGCCGTGATCCTGTCTGACCGCACCATCCGTGAGGAGATCGAGGCCGGCCGCATCGTCGTCGACCCCCTCGATCCGTCGTGCATCCAGCCCAGCTCGGTCGACCTGCACATCGACCGCTACTTCCGGGTGTTCCGCAACCACACGATGGGGTTCATCGACGTGAAGCAGAACCTCGAGGACCTCACGGAGCTGGTCGAGATCGGCGAGGATGACGTCTTCATCCTCCACCCCGGCGAGTTCGTGCTCGGAAGCACCAGCGAGCGTGTGGCCCTACCGAACGACCTGGTGGCGAGGCTGGAGGGCAAGTCGTCGCTCGGTCGCCTGGGCCTGCTCATCCACTCCACCGCCGGCTTCGTCGACGCCGGCTGGGACGGCCAGCTCACCCTGGAGCTGTCCAACGTGGCCAACCTGCCCATCACCCTCTACCCGGGCATGAAGATCGGCCAGATCTCCTTCATCCGCATGACCACCGAAGCGGAGAACCCGTACGGCTCGCCGGCCGTGGGCTCGAAGTACCAGGGCCAGAAGGGCCCCCGCCCGAGCCGCTACTGGGAGAACTTCGGCTGACCTCCCTCGCCGATCCCCGAACTGGCAGGGGGTTCGCGTGCTGGGGCACGCGTTTGACCTGCCGGTTCGCAAAGACCACCGAACTGGCAGGGGGTTCGCGTGCTGGGGCACGCGTTTGACCTGCCGGTTCGCAAAGACCACCGAACTGGCAGGGGGTTCGCGTGCTGGGGCACGCGTTTGACCTGCCGGTTCGCGGAGGCCGCCGAACCGGCAGCGGAAGGGATCAGCCGGTGGCGAGCTGCTCGGCGCGGAACGCGGCCCGCTCGTCAGGGGTGCGGGTGAACACCGCGTACAGCTCGTTCACCAGGTCGTCCGCGTGGAAGGGGCGCACCAGCAGCCCATCCGCCCCCGCCTGCCAGACCCGGTCCCGGTCGTAGCGGGACGCGGCGACCACCACCACGGCCACGTCGGCGACCTCGGGTCGCCGACGCACCTCCTCGAGCACCCCGAGAGCGGTTTCGGTGCCGGCGCCGACGAAGTCCAGCACCAGCGCCGTGAACGGGGGTTGCCCACCCACCAGCGCGCTCATCGCCTCTTCGGCGGAGTGGGCCCGGGCCGCACCCCAGCCGGCCGACTCGATGATGCGGGCCACGAGCTCGCAGGCATCGGGATCGTCGTCGACGACCAGCACCCGGGTGGGGCCGTGCGCGGCCTCGTCAGTCTTCGATCGCCGCAGCACCGACCTGCTCGCTCCCCCGGTCGCGCTTCTCGATCGCTTCGAGCACGTGCATGGCGATGTCGGCCACCTTCACTTGATCGTCGTCGAGGCCCTCACCCTTCACCCCGTCGTCGATCATGATGTAGCAGAACGGGCAGGCAGTGGCGATGCGGCCGGCGCCGGTGCGGATCAGCTCCTGCGAGCGTTCCACGTTGACCTGCTTGCCGACGTGCTCCTCCATCCACATGCGTGCCCCGCCGGCACCGCAGCACATGCCCTTGGTGCCGTTGCGGCTCGCCTCGACCACCTCCACCCCGCCGAGGGAGCCGATGACCTTGCGGGGCGCGAGGTACACGTCGTTGTGCCGGCCGAGGTAGCACGAGTCGTGGTACACGATGCGCTCGTCAAGGCGGGCGTCGGTGAGATCCAGCTTGCCGCTCTCGATGAGCCACTCCAGGAACTGGCTGTGGTGCACCACCTCGTAGGTGCCGCCGAGCTGGGGGTACTCGTTGGCCAGGGTGTTGAAGCAGTGCGGGCACTGGGTGACGATCTTGCGCACGCCCATGCCGTTGAGCGTCTCGATGTTCTGCATGGCCAGCATCTGGAAGATGTACTCGTTGCCCGAACGGCGGGCAGGGTCACCGGTGCACATCTCGGCCGGCCCGAGGATGGCGAAGTCGATGTCGGCCCGTTTCATGAGCTGGGCCATGGCCTGGGTGACCTTCTTGTTCTTGTCGTCGAAGGAGCCGGCACAACCCACCCAGTAGAGGTACTCGGCCTCCAGCGGGCTGGACCCGTCGACGATCTGGATGCCGTCGAGCTTCGCCGTCCAGTCAGCCCGCTCCCCTTGGCTCATCCCCCAGGGGTTGCCGCTGTTCTCCATCGAGCGGTAGGCGTTGCCGAGCTCGGTGGGGAAGTTCGACTCCATCAGCGACAGGTAGCGCCGCATGTCGAGGATCTTGTCGAGGATCTCGATGTTCACCGGGCAGTTCTCGTCGCAGGCCTTGCATGAGGTGCAGGCCCAGATCTCCTCGGGGGTGATGCGCTCAAACACCGAGTCGGCCGACACCGTGATCTCCGGATCGACACCGATGGGCGGCGAGACCGCCGGCGAGCCCGTGGCTGCCATCACCTCACCGGTCTTGAGCACGATCTCACGGGGGTCGAGCGGCTTGCCCGTCGCGTGCGCCGGGCACACCGACGTGCAGCGACCGCACATCGTGCAGGCGTCGGTGTCGAGCAGCTGCTTCCAGGTGAAATCCTCGATGGTGGAGGCGCCGAAGGTCTCGAGCTCGGTTTCCATCAGGTTCGGCATGGGCTTCATGGCGCCCTTCGGCCGGTCCCGGTCACGCAGGTACATGTTCAGCGGCGAGGTGAACATGTGACGCAGCATGGTGACCGGCAGGATGGCGAGGAACGCCAGGAACACGACCACGTGCACGATCCACCAGGTCTGGTGCCATCCGGCGAGGTGTGAGGTCCCGTCGACGAGCTGCGCGATCGGGTACCCGACGAAGGACCACTTCTCGAACTCGGGCGAGCCTTCCGCGGCGATCCGGTACCCCTCTGCCAGGAAGCCCGTGACGGGCAGGGCGAGCAGCACGCCGAGGATCACCGCGTGCTCGGGCTTGGACTTGATGCGGATGCGGTACGGCCGCTGCACGTAGCGGCGCACGATGGCCCACACCACACCGATGGTCAGGGTGACCCCGGCCGCGTCGCCGACGAAGGAGTACGCCTGGTACACCTGCCCGTGCAGGAACTTGAGCCCCTCGGGGAGCTGGTGGTTGATCTCGAGGATCATCGTGACCGCCAGCAGCACCAGGAAGCTGAAGTAGATGAGCGAGTGCATGATGCCCGCCGCCGGGTCCCGCAGCAGGGTCTGCATGTAGACCCCGGCACGGAAGTCGGCGAGGCGGCGCTTGACGTTCTTCGGGGTCGTCGCCCGGTTGTCGGGCTTGCCCCGCTCCCAGTTGCGGGTGCGGAACGAGAAGAGCACCGCGCCGTAGACGAGCAGGACCGGCACCACGATGTAGAAGGCCACCTTGAGCACGCTCGGGATCCCCCCGAACACCTCCCGGGTGATCGGGGAGTCGTCGTGCTGGTTGAACACCGCAGACGCCACGCCGGACAGGACGGTGAACACACCGATCAGGATCCCGATCGCGACGACGGCGTTGGACGCCTTGACGCGCGTGGAGGAGGTGCCCGCTGGGACGTCGCGTTCGCTGGTAGAGGCGCTCATAGCAGGCCCGAAACTACTCGCCGGTAGGCTCGGTCACCGCATTCCCGGGGTGCTCGCCCGCCGCTCGCGCTGGGGGAGCAGGCCGGCTGGGCGCGGGGCGTCAACCGTAGGCTTGCTGGTCGAGCGCCCGGATGGTCTGTGCCATAGAGGCCATCAGCTTGTGGGCCAGGCCGGGCAGTTCGTCGAGCACGCCGTTGAACTCACGCTGGCCGAGCACGAGCAGCGTCATCGGGGTGTCGGCCACCACCGTCGCGGTGCGGGGACCGCCGTCTAGCAGGGCCAGTTCACCGAAGTGGTCACCCGGCCCGAGGGTCGCTACCTTCCGGCCGTTTCGCTTGACGGTGGCGTGGCCGTCGATGATGACGAACGATTCCCGGCCCGTGGTGCCCTCCTCGACGAGCACCCGCCCGGCCTCCACCTCCACCTCGTCGGAGGCCTTGGCGATCTTCTGCAGGTCCCGCCTGGAGAACGAGGAGAACAGCCGGATCTGGGCCAGGTGGTCGAGGTACGACGAGCGTGCCATGCGCGGCAGCTTAGGTCTCGGCTGGGTGCGTGCGGCTGACTCGACGGTGAAGCTCATCGTGCTGCTCCCATCCCGATCGTTCACGAACCCGAAACCGTGCGGAAACGCCGGTTCCGTACGGTCGCTCGCCGTGGACGTGGTCCTCCTGCGATGGCCGCTGGAGCGGGAAAGGCGTGCTCACCTCGAGCGAGAGGGCCGGCCGCGACTGCTGCTGCTCGACGACGGGGTGGCTCCCCCGGCACCCGTCGATTGCCTGGAGGACTGGGTTCGGGTGCCTGCGGCGGCGGAGGACTTGCGCTCGAGGGTCGATGCCCTCGCCCAGCGCTTCCGGGCACATCACCGCGCCTCGCCGACGCTCGATGGCGATGGAGTCCTGCGTTGTGGCGAGCAGTGGGTGCTACTGCCTCCGGTCGAAGCCAGGCTGGTGGGCGCGCTGCTCGAGCGCATGGGCGCCGTCGTGAGCCGCGAACAGCTGTCGAGGGTGGGCTGGCCTGGTGGCTCGCCCGGGCGCAACGCGCTCGATGTACACGTGCTGCGCTCGCGGCGGCGCATCGCCCCGCTCGGCCTGGCGATCCGCACCGTGCGCTCCCGCGGCTACCTGCTGGAGCTCGGCCCCGGCGTAACGGCAGCCGGCGGCGAGGACGGATCGACGGCGTCAGATCCGTGTCAGGAAACCGTGCGGAACGCGTAACGGATCTCGCATCACCGGGAAACACCCCGTTCCTACCGTCGCAGCGTGGTCTCCGACGGGCCACTCGACAGTGAGGAGGACACATGCGAAGAAGGCTGCTCGCCGCTGCGGCGGTGATCGCGACCGTGCTAGCGATCAGCGCTGCGCCGGCACTCGCGCAGGAGGGCAACGAGGTGGTCGCGGAGCCGCTCACCGCCGATGCCGTCCAGGTCGCGCTCGACAACATCTGGGTGCTCATCGCCGCGGTGTTGGTGATCTTCATGCAGGCGGGCTTCGCGCTCGTCGAAGCCGGCCTCACTCGGGCCAAGAGCGTCGCCAACATCATGATGAAGAACCTGATGGACTTCTGCGTCGGCGTGCTGGCCTTCGCCGCGGTCGGGTTCGCGATCGCGTTCGGCACGGGCAACGATCTGTTCGGCACGTCGGGCTGGTTCCTCGATTCAGCGGAGTTCACCAAGAACTACCTGGCCGAATCGACGCTGAGCCTGCCGACGTTCTTCATCTTCCAGGTGGCGTTCGCCGCCACGGCGGCCACCATCGTGTCGGGGGCGATGGCCGAGCGGACCAAGTTCAAGAGCTACTTCGTGTACAGCTTTCTGATCACCGCCCTGGTGTACCCGGTGGTCGTGCACTGGACCTGGGGCGGTGGCTGGCTGGCGAACCTCGACACCCCCTACATCGACTTCGCCGGCTCCAGCATCGTCCACATGGTCGGGGGCATCGCGGCGCTCGTCGGTGCCGCCTACCTGGGTCCACGCATCGGGAAGTACGGCCCGGACGGCAAGCCACGGGCCATCCCCGGGCACTCCATCCCCTTCGCCATCATCGGGGTGTTCATCCTGTTCATCGGCTGGTTCGGGTTCAACCCCGGGTCGCAGCTCGCGGCTGACGGCGTCGTGCCCGCGGTGGCGGTCACCACGCTGATCGCCGGTGCCGCCGGCGGGGTGGCGGCGATGGCCGCCATCTGGCTGAAGACCGGCAAGCCCGACGTGGCCATGACGGGCAACGGGGTGCTTGCCGGACTGGTCGGCATCACCGCCGGCACCGCGCACGTCAACAATTGGGGCGCGGTGGCCATCGGAGCGATCGCCGGTGGCATTGTGGTCGCGGCGGTGCTGTTCTTCGACAGGGTCCGTATCGACGACCCGGTGGGGGCGGTGTCGGTGCACGGGGTTTGCGGAGCGTTCGGAGCCCTGGCGGTCGGGCTCTTCGCCACCACCGACGGCTCCCCACTCGGCGCCGACTCGGTCGACGGCCTCTTCTACGGAGGTGGGGCCAGCCAGCTCGCCACCCAAGCCATCGGCGTGGTGGCGATCGCGGCGTTCGTGGCGGTGACGATGGTCATCGTGTTCGGTGGGATCAAGCTGGTCCTCGGGCTGCGGGTCCCCGAGGAGGAGGAGCTCGCGGGCCTCGACGTCGCCGAGCACGGTGCGCCCGGCTACGGCCCGGACGTGCTCGGTGGCTCAGGGATCGGCGACTTCTCGCTGGTCGGTGTGCCCGTCCCGGCAGGAAAGTAGGTGCAGGTCATGCAACATCTCGTGACGGCCATCATCCGTCCCCATGCCCTCGACGAGGTCAAGGACGCGCTCAGGAACATCGGCGTCGTCGGGATCACGGTGAGCGAGGTCAGAGGCGTCGGCCGCCAGGGCGGCCACACCGAGACCTACCGCGGAGCCGAGTACACGATCGACCTGTTGCCCAAGGTGAAGTTGGAGCTGGTGGTACCCACCGAGGAGGCCGACAAGGTCGCCGAGGTGATCCAGCAGGCGGCGCGCACCGGCAAGATCGGCGACGGGAAGATCTGGATCACCCCGGTCGATCGGGTGATCCGCATCCGCACTGGTGAGCTGGGCGACGAGGCGCTCTGACCGGTCGGGTACACCGGACTGCCGAATTCTCGATCCCCCGACGGCGGAGGGACCCGACACTCAGCCGGGTCCCTCCGCCGCGTGCGGGTGTACAAGTGGTTCCGACCGCCTGCCGACGGCAGGTTCGCCTCAGCCGGCCTGGCGCGCCACCGCCTCGGCCGCCGCCTTGGCTGCCTCCACATCGCCCACCACCCGCTCCAGCACGGGCACGTCACGGGTGGGTCGCAGCGCCTCGTCGAGCTCGTAGAGCAGTGGCTTGCCCGTGGGGAGGTTGAGCTCGGCGATGTCGGAGTCGCTGATGCCGTCGAGGTGCTTGATGAGCGCTCGCAGGCTGTTGCCGTGGGCCACCACCAGCACGGTCGCCCCCGTTCGCAGATCGGGCACGATCGCGTCGTACCACCACGGCAGCATGCGGGCGACGACGTCTCTCAGGCACTCGGATGCGGGGAGCACATCCGGGGGGAGGTCCCGGTAGCGGGGGTCGAAGCGGGCGTGGCGCTCGTCGTCCCAGTCGAGCGGGGGCGGGGGCACGTCGTAGCTCCGGCGCCAGATCTTCACTTGCTCCGCGCCGTAGCGCTCGGTGGTCTCTCGCTTGTCCAGCCCCTGGAGAGCGCCGTAGTGCCGCTCGTTGAGCCGCCATGAGCGCCGCACCGGGATCCACAGCCGGCCCAGTTGGTCGAGGGCCAGGTTGGCGGTGCGGATGGCCCGGGTCTGCACGGAGGTGTGCACCACTTCGGGCTCGAGCCCTGCTCCGGCCAGGTCCTGCCCGGCCTGTACCGCCTCCTCCCGACCCCTCTCGGAGAGGTCGGCGTCGAACCACCCGGTGAACAGGTTGGCCTTGTTCCACTCGCTCTCGCCGTGGCGGAGCAGCACCAGCGTGTGCGTCATGGGTCCGACGCTAGGGAACAAACTCGTCGGCGGCCAAGTTGATAACTATGCACTCAACTTTTATCGTTGGGGTGAGTGAAGATCTCGGTGGCTCCCGCCACCCACCCTCGCGGTGACCAGTCGTAACCGGCCCCCGCGGCCGCCCCGGAACACAGGAGACGAGCACATGCCCAAGGCTGTCGGAATCGACCTCGGAACGACCAACTCGGTGGTCTCGGTCCTCGAGGGGGGTGACCCCGTCGTCATCCCCAACGCGGAAGGGTCCCGCACCACCCCGTCGGTCGTGGCCTTCGCCCGCAACGGCGAGGTCCTGGTGGGCGAGGTGGCCAAGCGCCAGGCCATCACCAACCCCGACCGCACCATCCGCTCCGTCAAGCGCCACATGGGCACCAACTGGACGATCGACATCGACGGCAAGGCGTACACGCCCCAGGAGATCTCCGCCCGGGTGCTCATGAAGCTCAAGCGCGACGCCGAGGCCTACCTCGGTGACACGGTCAACCAGGCCGTCATCACCGTGCCCGCCTACTTCGACGACGCCCAGCGCACGGCCACCAAGGAGGCTGGTCAGATCGCCGGGCTGGAGGTCCTTCGCATCATCAACGAGCCCACGGCCGCCGCGCTGGCTTACGGGCTCGACAAGGAGCACGACCAGACCATCCTGGTGTTCGACCTCGGCGGTGGCACCTTCGACGTGTCGGTGCTCGAGATCGGTGATGGCGTGTTCGAGGTGAAGAGCACCCACGGTGACACCCAGCTCGGCGGCGACGACTGGGACGAGCGGATCATCGACTGGCTGGTCGAGACGTTCAAGGGTGCTCACGGGGTCGACCTGTCGAAGGACAACATGGCCATGCAGCGGCTGAAGGAGGCCGCCGAGAAGGCCAAGATCGAGCTGTCCCAGGTGCAGCAGACCCAGATCAACCTGCCGTTCATCACCGCCACCGCGGAAGGTCCCCTGCACCTCGACGAGCAGCTCACCCGGGCCAAGTTCCAGGAGCTCACCGCGGATCTGCTCGAACGGTGCAAGGGCCCCTTCGAGCAGGCCATCGCCGATGCCGGCCTCAGCAAGGGGGACATCGACCACGTGGTGCTGGTCGGGGGCTCGACCCGCATGCCGGCGGTCGTGGACCTCGTGAAGGAGATGACTGGCCGTGAGCCACACAAGGGGGTGAACCCCGACGAGGTGGTCGCGGTCGGTGCCGCCATCCAGGCTGGTGTGCTGAAGGGCGAGGTCAAGGACGTCCTGCTCCTCGACGTCACCCCACTGTCGCTCGGCATCGAGACCAAGGGCGGGGTCATGACCCGGCTCATCGAGCGCAACACCACCATCCCCACCCGCCGCACGGAGGTCTTCACCACCGCGGAGGACAACCAGCCGTCGGTGGAGATCCACGTGCTGCAGGGTGAGCGGGAGATGGCGCAGTTCAACAAGACACTCGGCAAGTTCCAGCTCGTCGACCTACCACCCGCGCCGAGGGGCGTGCCGCAGATCGAGGTCACCTTCGACATCGACGCGAACGGCATCGTCCACGTGTCCGCCAAGGATCGGGCCACCGGCAAGGAGCAGTCGATGACCATCACCGGCCAATCGTCGCTCTCGAAGGAGCAGATCGAGCAGATGGTGCGCGACGCGGAGGCCCACGCGGAGGAGGACCGCCGCCGCAAGGAGGAGGCCGAGGTTCGCAACACGGCCGACACCCTCGTGTACCAGACCGACAAGCTCCTCAAGGAGCAGGGCGACAAGATCTCCGCCGAGGAACGCAAGGACGTGGAGGATCGGCTCAGCGAGCTGCGCGCGGCGCTCGGTGGTTCGGACGTGGAGGCCATCCGCACCGCCACCGAGCGGCTGATGAACGCCAGCCAGGAGTTCACGCAGAAGCTGTACCAGCAGGCCGCGGCGAGCGAGCAGCAGTACGCGTCGGCTGGTGGAGGGGCTTCGGCGCCGTCCGACGACGAGGTCGTCGACGCCGAGATCGTCGACGACGAGGGCCAGTGATGGAGCCGGCTGCCGGCGCGCCCGAGGGCCCGCTCGGCCCGGCCGAGGCCGCGACTGACGATGAGCTGCTCGAAGCGGCGGCGGTGGCGGAAGGTGAGCCGGCCGCCGCAGCCGCCCCGAGCGAGGAAGCCGAGGCCCCCGCAGCGGTGAGCGGCGCACCATCGGAGGGGGAGGAGGAGGCAGCTTTCGTCGATGGAACGGTCGGCCGGTCGGACCTCGCTGCCGAGCGCGACGAGTACCTCGAGGCCCTACAGCGGGTGAAGGCCGAGTTCGACAACTTCAAGCGGCGCACGTCGAAGGAGCGGGTGGAGCTGATCGATCGAGCCAACGCGCAGCTCGTCGACAAGCTCCTCCCGGTCCTCGACGCGTGCGAGGCCGCGCTGGGCCACGGCGCGGAGAGCGTCGAGCCCATCTACAAGTCGTTGCTCGACACCTTGGAGAAGGAGGGGCTCGAGCGCATGGAGCCGGTCGATCGCCCGTTCGATCCGAACTTGCATGAGGCCGTGTTGCACGAGCAAGGCGATGGCGGCGAGCCGGTGGTCGTGGAGTCGATGCGCACCGGTTACCTCTGGAAGGGTCAGGTGCTCCGCCCGGCGATGGTGAAGGTCAGGGACTGAGACGTCGATGGCGCCGCAGCGTGAGTGGTTCGAGAAGGACTACTACCAGATCCTGGGGGTGCCGGAGAGCGCGTCCCAGAAGGAGATCACGCGCGCCTACCGCAAGCTGGCTCGCGAGCTGCACCCGGACGCCAACCCGGACAACCCCAAGGCGGAGGAGCGCTTCAAGGAGGTGTCCGCGGCCTACGACGTCATCGGCGACGAGGCCAAGCGCAAGGAGTACGACGAGGTCCGCAAGCTCGGCCCACTCGGGGGCATGGGTTTCGGGGGTCCCGGCGGCGCGGGCGGGGCGACGTTCGACTTCGGGGCCACGGATCTCGGGGATCTGCTGGGCGGGCTGTTCGGCCGTGCCCGCCGCCCCGGCGGTCCCGGCCGGGGCACGGGCCCCCGACGGGGCGCCGATCTCGAGACGGACCTGCACCTGTCGTTCCGCGAGGCCGTGAAGGGCGTCACCACGACCGTTCCCCTCGTCAGCGATGCGCCCTGCTCGACCTGCCACGGCTCGGGCGCTCGCCCGGGCAGCGCCCCTCAGATCTGCCCGCAGTGCCACGGGCGTGGAGTCCTCGAGGAGAACCAGGGCCTGTTCTCGTTCTCCACTCCCTGCCCGGCCTGCGGCGGTCGGGGGACGATCATCGCCGACCCCTGCCCGACCTGCTCGGGGACCGGCGTGGAGCGTCGACGTCGGGAGGTGCGGGTCCGCATCCCGGCCGGGGTCGACGACGGCCAGCGCATCCGCCTGAAGGGTCGCGGTGGCCCGGGCCGTAACGGCGGGCCGCCGGGAGATCTCTTCGTCCGGGTGCACGTGGAGCGCGATCCGCTCTTCGGGCGGGCCGGTCGCAACCTCACCCTGACCGTGCCCATCACCTTCGACGAGGCGGCGCTCGGCACTCGCCTGACGGTGCCGACGCTCGACGGTGAGAAGGTGACGTTGAAGATCCCAGCGGGCACACCGTCGGGCAAGGTCTTCCGGGTGAAGGGTCGTGGGGTACCGGACCGCAAGGGCGTCGGTGACCTGCTGGTCACGGTGCAGATCGCGGTGCCCACCAAGCTCTCGCCCGAGCAGCGCGAAGCCGTGGAGGCCTTTGCGGCGGCGTCCTCGGGGTCTCCGCGCGAGCACCTGGGGGTGTGAGTCATCATGAAGGACATGAGGCGGAGGGGTGACCGATGAGCGCCGGCCGCGCCGGCCGTCGCGCGGATGGCCGAGCCGTCTACGTCATCTCGGTGGCGGCCGAGCTCGCCGGCGTGCACCCGCAGACGCTTCGCATCTACGAGCGCAAAGGCTTGCTGGAGCCGGCCCGCACCGAGGGTGGCAGCCGCCGCTACAGCGACGAGGACATCCGCCTGCTGCGCCGCATCCAGGACCTCACCGACGAGGGCCTCAACCTGGCCGGCGTGAAGCGGGTGCTCGAGCTGGAGGCCCGGATCGCCAGGCTCGAAGCCGAACTCGAGGAGGTGCGCCGCGAGGCCCACGCGGCCGTCGAGCGCACCCACAAGCAGTACCGGCGCGAGCTGGTGCCGATGCGCCAAGCGGTCGTGCGCTTCGGTGACGCTCGCCGCATCTTCGGGACGGGCTGATCCCGCAGCCCCGGAAGGGTCGGGCGCTCGGCGACCGAGGCCGGGCCGTCAGGCGTCGGCCAGCGATGACAGCGACACCGCGAAGTTGCCCGCGGGGTCGGTGAACCAGCGATCGAGTCGCAGGCCTGCAGACGCCAGTTCGGCGGTCACCCCGGCGCGGCGGAACTTGGCGCTGATCTCGGTGCGCATCAGCTCGCCGGCCGTGAACGGCACTTCGAGGTCGAGCGCGGCGATCCTCACGGTCTGCCCGCGGGTGGACCGGAGGTGCATCTCGATCCACTCGGCGCCGGGGTCGAAGAAGGCCACGTGCTCGAACGCATCGAAGTCGAAGTCGGCCACCAGCTCCCGGTTCAGGACCCGCAGCAGGTTGAGGTTGAACTCGGCGGTGACACCCTGGGGATCGTTGTAGGCGCGCTCGAGGCGCTCGGGGTCTTTCACCAGATCGGTGCCGAGCAGCAGTGAGTCGCCGGGACCCATCACCCCGGCCAGTTCGGACAGGAACTGCCTGCGCTCGAGCGGGGCGAAGTTCCCGATGGTGCTGCCGAGGAAGGCGATCATCCGCCGGCCGTCTCGGGGAAGCGCGGCGAGGTGGCGTTCGAAGTCCCCCACGACCCCGTGGACCTGCACGCCCGGGTAGTCCTGGATGATCGCGTCCGCGGCGGCGCGCAACGTGGACTCGTTCACCTCGAACGGCACGAACCGCTCGAGCCGACCTTCCCGCACCATGGCATCGAGCAGGGTGCGGGTCTTGTCCGAGGTGCCTGAACCCAGCTCGACGAGGGTGTCCGCCGCACTGGTGGCGGCGATCTCGGGGGCGCAGGCCCGCAGGATCGAGCGTTCGGTCTCGGTGGGGTAGTACTCGGGAAGGCGGGTGATGGCGTCGAACAGCTCGCAGCCCCGGTCGTCGTAGAACCACTTGGGTGGCACCGCCTTGGGCATGGCGGTCAACCCGGTGCGGACGTCGTCCCGCAGGGCCCGAGCCAGATCGGCAGGCGAGAGCAGCACTTCGATCTGCGGTCCCGCGCTCACCAGCGGTCCTCCCTGACGCAGCGGTCGGCGACGGTCAGCACGGTGCCGTCGGGTACCGGGGTCCATGCTCGGTCGTCGAGCGGTTCTGACGAGACGGTCACGCCGTCGCCTTGATGGACGTAGAGCGTCGTGCCGAGCCGGGTGGCGACCAGCGCCTCGGGGGTCATCAGCAACACGTTGTACCGGCCGCCCAGCTCGTGTTCGATCTCGGCCAGCACCCCGACGGCTTCGTTGGGCGGTTCGCCGGCTGCCAGGCGATCGAGCACCAGGGCGAACAGCACCTCGCTGTCGGTGTCACCCTCCACCATCGCCGCCCGCTCCGGCGAGAGTCGCGACCGCAGCAGGTCAGCCACCCCGTCGTGGAAGCCGGGCACGAACCCGTTGTGCGCGAAGAACGTGGCTGCGCCGTCCCAGAACGGGGCGCTGCCCGTCGGGTGCGTGGCGGCGCCGGGCGTCTTCTGGCGCACGTGCACCAGGAACCGCCCCGACGACACGGCTCGCAGGAGCTCCTGGCCCGAGACGTCCTCGGTCATGGGGAGCGCGCTGCGGTAGCGCCGGCCCTCGCCGGTGCCCTCGTTCCAACCGAACCCCCACCCGTCGAGGTTGTCACAGCCCCAGGGCATCTCGCGTGCCGCCTCGCACTGCACGAGCAGCGAGTGCGGTGCCTCCAACGCGACCCCGGCGAGCGGGCGGGCGGGACCCCAGTAGGCGGCGTGACGGCACACGGTCGCTCAGGCGTCCCGGGCGCAGCGGAATCCGGCGAAGATCTGCCGGCGGATCGGGTGGTCCCAGTTTCGAAAGGTGCCCCGCACCGCGAGCGGATCGGCCGCCCACGAGCCACCGCGGAGCACCTTGTAGTCCCCGCCGAAGAACACCTCCGAGTACTCAGGGTACGGGAACATCTCGTAGCCGGGGTACGGGACGAAGTCCGAGGAGGTCCACTCCCACACGTCGCCGATGAGCTGGTGGACCCCCGCTGCGCTGGCGCCTGAGGCCGTCGTGCCTGCTGGACAGGGCCCGTCGACGTGACAGCCCAGGTTGGCCCGGTCGGGGTCGGGGTCCTGGTCGCCCCACGGGTAGCGGGCCTTGGTGCCGCCGGGGTGCCAGGTGGCCGCCTTCTCCCACTCGGCCTCGGTGGGGAGGCGCTTGCCGGCCCAACGGGCGAAGGCGTCCGCCTCGAACCAGCACACATGCTGCACGGGGTCGTCGAGGTGCTCGGCGAGGTCGATCCTCCGGCCGAAGCGCAGGATCGACCAGGAGTTCGCCCCGTCACGCTGCCAAAACAGAGGATGCTCGAGCCCCTGTTCGCAGCGGAACGCCCAGCCCCGGGGGTGCCAGAGCTGCTCGTGCTGGTACCCCCCGTCGTCGATGAAGGCCAGGAAGTCCCGGTTGGTGACGAGGGTGCGGTCGAGGTGGAACGGAGGGACCTCGACCAGGTGGACCGGCCGCTCGTTGTCGTAGCTCCAAGGCTCGGAGGTGGTGCCCATGACGAACGGTCCACCGTCGATGAGCACCTCGCCGCTCGGGACGCGGGCCCGCTGGCCGAGCACCGGTCGGGCCCCGGGGACGCCGGGCGCCCGCTCCCCCATGAGCTGCCGGGTGGCGAGCATGGTCTCGTCGTGCTGGTGCTCGTGCTGGAGCACCATGCCGTAGACGTACCCGCCGCGAAGCAGCTCTGGTGCGTCCAGCTCGTCGACGGTCGCCAGCAGCCCGAGCGTCTCCTCGCGAACCGTCGCCAGGTAGGAGCGCGCGGCGACCGGATCGAGCAGCGGGAGGGTAGGTCGAGTCGAGCGTGGGTGCTCGAACGCGTCGTAGAGCCAGTCGATCGTCTCGTCGAGGGGTGGGCGACCGTCGAGTGCCCGTAGCAGCCACCGCTCCTCGTAGTTCCCCACGTGGGCCAGGTCCCACACCAGCGGGGACATGATCGGCGAGTGCTGCGCGCACTGGTCGCCGTCGCTCAGGTCGTCGACCAGCGAGAGCGTGCGCGCCCGTGCCCGGGCCAGCTCGCGCCTGATCGCATCCCGGTCGAAGCGCGAGGTCACGGCAGCACCGCCGAGAGGTCGAGGTCCTCCGCGTAGGGCACCGGTGAGGCTCGCGGCGGCCAGAAGGTGCCGTCCCGGTGCCAGGCATCGAGACGGTCATCGGCGGGTGAGCGCCCTCGAGCCACCCAGCGGTCGTGATAGGCCGCCGCCACGCCGGCCAGGGTGTCGGCCCGCTGGCGCTCCAGCGACTCGATGGCCAGCTCGAAGCACTGGCGCGCGGCCGACGCGAGGAGTGGATGGCCGAGTCCGAGTTGGGCGGCCTCGAGCCACAGGCCAGCGGTGCCGGCAACCGCCTCGCCGGCCGCCGCCGCGGTGTCGGGGTCGTCGAGCAGGGCCACCGCCACGGCGGTGGCCACGTGCCAGAACGGGGTCGGCAACGCGTCGAACATCCGCAGTTCGAGCCAACCCTTCGGGCGGACCGGGGGGAACAGTGTCGTGAGGTGGTACACGAGGTCGTCGATGGTGGGGAACCCGAGCTCATGGCCCTGATCGAGCCACTGGCCGAAGCTCATCGGGCGGCGCAGTGCCTGGAAGTCGTCGTCGCCGACCCGGATGAGCATCACCCGGGCATCGAGGGCGTAGCGGAGCCAGCGTTCGGCTGGGTCGCCGTCGATCGGGACGGGCGCCGACCGGGACGGGTCGAGCGTCCACCAGGTGCGCAGCCGGCTCGACTGCCAGCCGGTCGGTGCGCCGTCGGCGAACGGCGAGTTGGCGAAGGCGGCGATCAACGCGGGGCCGATCTGGTGGGCCAGCCGCCAGCGCTCCACCTGTTGTGCCGGATCCCCCAGGCAGAGGTTGATCTGCAGGGCGGCGGTGTTGCACATCATCGTGCGCCCGGCCGGCCCCAGGGCGTCGAAGTAGGACTCCATGGCCCGGTACCGGGGCGCGGTGACCACCCGTTCAGGGGCTCGCGTGGGGTCCTGCCCGAGGGCCACGAGCCCGATGCCGCGGGCCGTGCAGGCCTGGTCGAGGACGAGCAGGTCCGCGGCGGCTGCCGCGCAGGCCAGCGCCGCGTCGGGGAAGGGGGAGGTGCTCAACTCGATCTGACCGCCGGGTTCAAGCGAGAGGTGCCCGCCGGTGATGCCCGGGCTCGCCTCGGCGATGACGGCTTCGGCGTCCTCCAGCCGTAGCCGCCGGCCGGATGGGTCGAGGGTGAGCCATTCGAGCTCCAGCCCGACGGTCGTGGCCCGCCGGCCCTCGGCGAAGTCGTGCTCGCGGCAGTGGCGGGCGACCTGGTCTCGGCTCAGGCAGCGCTGCGGAGCGGGCATCAGTCCCTCCGGCCGGTCCGTGGAGGAGGAGGGGTGGTTGGGGTACGGGATGGGCAATGGTGCATCGCTCGATCCTCCATGCCCTCGATGGGCCGGCTCGGCACCCGGCTGATCGCGTGGTCACGGTACCGGGTGGGACCGGGGATGTCTCTGTTGGGAGGTGGGGCGGCAAGCGGATCGTGGGCGGCGGGAATGGATGAGCTCGCCGTAAAGTTGATACACTTGCTATCAAGTTTTCTGAGTCATTCCTCTCGGCACCTGCCGGTGCCGCCATCCGTCACCACAGGAGCACCGAGATCCCATGCCCCTTGACCCGAACCGCTGGACCCTCAAGACCCAGGAGGCCTTCAACACCGCCCTGAGCGCGGCCCGAGGCAACAGCAACCCCGAGGTCACGCCCGACCACCTCCTGCTGGCACTGCTCTCCCAGGAGGAAGGGGTGGTCCTGCCGATCCTGCAGCGGGTCGGGGTGGCGCCGTTGACCCTGCGTAACCGGGCGGAGGAGGCGGTGGCGAAGCTGCCGAAGGCCTACGGCGGCGAATCCCGGCTCGGCCGCCAGCTCACGGAGCTGCTCGACGCGGCGGATCGCCAGCGCGCCGAGCTGCGCGACGAGTACCTCTCCACCGAGCACCTGCTGCTCGCACTGGCGGACCACATCGGGGTGGACCGGGAGGATCTGCTCGCCGCGCTGGCCCAGGTCCGGGGCAGCCACCGGGTCACCAGCCAGAACCCGGAGGAGCAGTACCAGGCGCTGGAGCGCTACGGGCGGGACCTGACCGAGGCCGCGCGGGCCGGCAAGATCGACCCGGTCATCGGCCGTGACGACGAGATCCGCCGGGTCATCCAGGTGCTCAGCCGACGTACGAAGAACAACCCGGTGCTCATCGGTGAGCCGGGCGTGGGCAAGACGGCGATCGTGGAGGGTCTGGCTCGGCGCATCGTCGAGGGGGACGTCCCCGAGAGCCTGCGCAACAAGCGGCTGATCGCGCTGGATCTCTCGTCGATGGTGGCCGGCGCGAAGTACCGAGGCGAGTTCGAGGAGCGGCTGAAGGCGGTGCTCAAGGAGATCACCGACTCCGAGGGCGAGGTCATCACCTTCGTCGACGAGATGCACACCATCGTCGGTGCCGGCGCGGCCGAGGGCGCGATGGATGCCGGGAACATGATCAAACCGATGCTGGCCCGGGGCGAGCTGCGGATGATCGGCGCCACGACCCTCGACGAGTACCGCAAGTACGTCGAGAAGGACCCCGCGCTCGAGCGGCGGTTCCAGCCGGTGTACGTGGACCAGCCCTCGGTGGAGGACACCATCGCCATCTTGCGAGGCCTCAAGGAGCGCTACGAGGTGCACCACGGGGTGCGCATCCAGGACGCGGCACTGGTGGCCGCGGCGGTCCTCTCCGACCGCTACCTCACCGGCCGGTTCCTGCCCGACAAGGCCATCGACCTGATCGACGAGGCCGCCAGCAAGCTGCGCATCGAGATCGACTCGATGCCGACCGAGATCGACGTGGTCGAGCGGCGTATCCGCCAGTTGGAGATCGAGCGCGTGGCCCTCGCCAAGGAGACCGACCCCGCCTCCCAGGAGCGGCTCGCCGCCCTCGACGAGGAGCTCGCCAACCTCCGCGAGCAGGCCGCGGGTATGAAGGCCCACTGGCAGTCCGAGAAGGAAGCGATCACCCAGATCCAGGCCCTCAAGGAGCAGCTCGAGAACAAGCGGCTGGAGCTCGAGCGGGAGACCGATCTCGAGCGCGCCGCCGAGATCCGCTACGGGCAGATCCCCGAGCTCGAGCGGCAGGTCGCCGAGGCCAGCAAGCGGCTCGAGGACCTGCAGTCCCAGCAGAAGATGCTCAAAGAGGAGGTCGACGAAGAGGACATCGCCGAGGTCGTCAGCCGCTGGACCGGGGTTCCGGTCAGCCGGCTCATGGAGGGCGAGATGGCCAAGCTCGTCCGGCTGGAGGACGTCCTGCACGAGCGGGTCATCGGTCAGGACGAAGCGGTGACCGCGGTGGCGAACGCCATCCGCCGGAGCCGAGCCGGGCTCTCCGACCCGCACCGACCCATCGGCACGTTCCTCTTCATCGGCCCGACCGGTGTCGGCAAGACCGAGCTGGCCCGCTCGTTGGCGGACTTCCTGTTCGACGACGAGCGGGCGATGGTCCGCATCGACATGTCGGAGTACATGGAGAAGCACGCGGTGAGCCGCCTCATCGGTGCACCACCGGGCTACGTCGGCTATGAGGAGGGCGGCCAGCTCACCGAAGCGGTGCGCCGGCGCCCCTACTCGGTGGTGCTGCTTGACGAGATCGAGAAGGCGCACCCCGACGTGTTCAACGTGCTCCTACAGCTCATGGACGACGGGCGCCTCACCGATGGGCAGGGCCGCACGGTTGACTTCACCAACGTCGTGTTGATCATGACCTCCAACCTGCCGGGCGATCCGCGGGACTTCTTCAAGCCGGAGTTCATCAACCGGATCGACGACATCGTCCGCTTCCGGGAGCTCACCGAGGAGGACCTGAACCGCATCGTGCGCATCCAGCTCCGGGCGCTCGAGCAGCGACTCGCCGGCAAGCGCATCTCGCTGGTGGTCACCGATGCGGCGGCCGACGCCCTCGCTCGGGAAGGGTTCGATCCCGCCTACGGGGCCAGGCCGCTGAAGCGGGTGATCCAGCGCGAGCTGGGTGATCGCCTCGCGCTGGCGTTGCTCGAGGGCCGCTACTCGGAGGGCGACACGATCACTGTCGACGTGGATCCGTCCGGCGCCGTCGTGCTGAGCTGACAGCGCCGGCGGGGGGCCGCGGAAGGAGTGCCTGCCGCGGCAGGCCTGCGGCCGCCGCAGCACCTGCGGGCCGGACGCGGCAGGGTCGGGGACCCGTACCGACTACGCTTGCCGTGCAAGACGACGCCTCAGTTGAGGGGAGACACGCGTGCCTGCGACCGTCGTCGTCGGAACCCAGTGGGGCGACGAGGGCAAGGGGAAGTTCACCGATCTCGTCGCCAAGGAGATGCACCTCGTCGTCCGCTATCAGGGCGGGCACAACGCGGGGCACACCATCGTGGTCGACGGTGAGAGCTTCGCCCTCCAACTCGTGCCGAGCGGCATCCTCTACGACCACATCACCCCGGTGATCGGCAACGGGGTGGTGGTCGATCCGCGGGTCCTGCTCGACGAGGTCGACATGCTGGAGCGCAAGGGGGTCGACACCCGCCGGCTGAAGGTCAGCGGCAATGCCCATCTGATCCTCCCGTACCACCAGGAGATCGACCGGCTGACCGAGCGGCGCCTGGGGAAGAACAAAGTGGGCACCACCAAGCGCGGGATCGGCCCGGCGTACGCGGACAAGGCGGCGCGTGTCGGCCTGCGGGTGCAGGATCTGCTGGACCCGAAGATCTTCCGCCAGAAGCTCGACGTGGTCCTCAAGGAGAAGAACGCGGTGCTGGCCAAGGTCTTCAACCAGCTCCCGCTCTCCGCCGACGAGATCGCCGCCCAGTACCTCGAGGAGTGCGCTCCGCGCATGGAGCCGATGATCGGCGACACGGTCGCGCTGGTACACGAGGCGCTCGAGGCCGGCAGGCACGTCCTGCTCGAAGGGGCCCAGGCGACCTTCCTCGACCTCGATCACGGCACCTACCCGTTCGTGACCTCGTCGAACCCCGTGGCCGGCGGCGCCTGCACCGGCGCCGGCATTGGCCCCCGCTACATCGACCGGGTGATCGGGGTGGCCAAGGCCTACGTGACCCGGGTCGGCTCCGGGCCGTTCCCCACCGAGCTGCTCGACGAGGTCGGCGACCTGCTGGTCGAGCGTGGAGGCGAGTACGGCACCAACACTGGTCGTCGTCGCCGCACGGGCTGGTTCGATGCGGTGATGCTCCGCCACGCGGTACGCCTCAACTCGCTCTCCGAGCTGGCGCTGACCAAGCTCGACGTCCTCGACACGCTGCCCGAGGTCAAGGTGTGCGTGGCCTACGAGCTCGACGGTGAGCGCTTCGAGCACCTGCCGTACCACCAGTCCGTCCTCCACAAGGTGACCCCGATCTACGAGACGCTTCCCGGCTGGACCACCGATCTTTCGTCGGTCACCGAGCGTCGGCAGCTTCCGCCCCACGCGCTGGACTACGTGGCCTTCCTCGAACAGCAGGTCGGGGTGCCGATCCGGTTGGTGGGGGTCGGTCCCGGGCGCGACCAGTTCCTCCACTTCGCCGCATGAGAGCCGTCGTCGTCGGATCCGGTGGCCGGGAGCACGCGCTCGCCCACGTGCTGTCGCGCACGGCCGAGGTGGTGGTGACCCCGGGCAACGCCGGCATCCCCTGGTCGGTCGCCGCGCCGCCGGAAGACCTCGAGGCCGACCTGTTCGTCATCGGGCCAGAGGCACCACTCGTCGAGGGCCTCGCCGATCGCCTCCGCCGCCAGGGCAAGCGGGTCTTCGGTCCGGGAGCCGACGGTGCGCGACTCGAGGGCTCCAAGGCCTGGATGAAGGAGGTGCTGGTCTCCGCCGGGGTGCCGACCGCTCGGCACGGCACGTTCAGCGAGCCCGAGCCGGCGCTGGCCTTCCTCGAGAGCCTGCCGGGGCTGTACGTCGTCAAGACCGACGGTCTGGCGGCCGGCAAGGGTGTGGTGGTCACCGAGTCGCTGGCCGAGGCCCGCGAGACGGTGCGCGGCTACCTGTCGGGCGAGGCGTTCGGCGATGCCGGGCGCACCGTCGTGATCGAGGAGGGCTTGAGTGGCCCGGAGCTGTCGGTGCTCGCGATCTGCGACGGCCGTACCGCTGTGGCGCTAGAGCCCGCCCAGGACTTCAAGCGGGTCGGGGACGGCGACCGGGGCCCGAACACCGGCGGCATGGGTGCGTACTCACCGGTACCGGTGGCCGGTCCCGGGATGGTGTCCACGGTCATGGAGCGGGCCATCGAGCCGACGGTGGCAGCCCTGCGGGGCCGAGGCATCGACTACCGGGGCGTACTGTACGCCGGGCTGATGCTCACCGCCGAGGGTCCCAAGGTCTTGGAGTACAACGTCCGCTTCGGTGATCCCGAGACCCAGGTGGTGCTCCCCCGCCTCCGCAGTGATCTCGCGACCCTGCTGGCCGAGGCTGCCGATGGCTCGTTGCGGTCGATCCCCGAGTCCGACGACGGCGCCGCGGTCACGGTGGTCTGCGCGGCAGAGGGCTACCCGTCCGCCCCTCGCCTGGGGGACCCGATCAGCGGGATCGACGAGGCCAACGCGATCGAGGGCGTCACCGTGTTCGCGGCGGGGGTGCGCGCCGACGTCGGTGGGTTGGTCACCGCAGGTGGCCGGGTGCTGTCGGTCACCGGCCAGGGCCCGAACTTGGCGTCGGCGCGGGCCCGCGCCTATGAAGCCGTGTCGAAGGTGCGCTGGCGCGGGATGCACCATCGGACCGACATCGCCGAACGGGCAGCGAACGAGGAGATCGATCGATGAAGGTCGCCGTGCTGATGGGATCCGCGTCCGATCAGGACAAGATGCGCCCCGCATCCGAGACCCTGGCCCGCTACGGCATCGAGGCCGACGTGCGCGTGCTCTCCGCTCACCGGAACCCCGATCAGGTGGTCGAGCTGGTGTCGTCTGCCCGGGAGCAGGGCTACGTGGCCTTCATCTGCGGAGCTGGGATGGCCGCCCACCTGGCTGGTGTGGTGGCCGCGCACACCACGCTGCCAGTGGTGGGGGTGCCGCTGTCGGGAGGCGCGCTGAACGGCGTCGACGCGCTCTACTCGACGGTGCAGATGCCCAAGGGCATCCCGGTTGCCACCGTCGCGGTCGATGGGGCGATGAACGCCGCGTTGCTCGTGGTCGAGATGCTCGCCATCCGTGATGCGGAGTTGGCCGAGAAGCTGGCGGAGCACAGGCGGGAGATGGCGGGAGGGTGAGCGCGGCGAAGCCGTCGGGTCCGTGTTGTCGGTTCTCAGAACGCGACGCGTTCGCCGGAGCTCGGCAGGTGCTCCTCCAGCCAGTCCGGGGCCGCCGGCGCGCCCGGGCGGTCGGGGATCGACCAGTCCACCTCGACCGGCTTCACCTCCACCTTCTGCTTGGCCCTGGCTCGCTCCGCCTTCTGCCGCTCCTTGAGCCGCCGCTTGATCTCCCGCTTGGGTCGCGGAGGGTACGCCGCGTTCGATCGCACACCGGATGCGGCGAGCGCGCACGGCACGCAGTAGGGCGGTTGCTCGCGACCGAACGAGTAGACGAGGCACTCAGCGCAGAACTCGTAGCCACAGTTCCGGCACAGATCGACCGCCGCTTCGAACTGGTGGCGCATGCATCGCTCTTCCATACCGCTCGACCTCTCGGACCGGCTCCGGAACGTTCCTTCGGCGGCTGCTCACACGCAGCCGTCCCTCCATCTCCAGCTTCGACCAGTGACCGGTCCCTCTTTACGGTTCGACCTCGCTCCAGCCACAAATGGGCTGAATGGCCTATGCCGTGGCGGCCAGTGATGACGCTGCGTGGCGAGGGAGGCGGTCGGTGAGCGAGGTCCCCAACGTCCTGGCAGCCCGCTATGCCAGCCGGCCGTTGGTCGAACTGTGGTCTCCGCGCCAGAAAGTCGTGCTGGAGCGCGAGCTGTGGCTGGCCGTGCTGACCGCGCAACGTGATCTGGGAGTCGAGGTTCCCGACGAGGCCATCGAGGCCTACCGGGCGGTCATCGACCAGGTCGACCTCGAATCGATCGCCGAGCGGGAGCGTCGAACCCGCCACGACGTGAAGGCCAGGATCGACGAGTTCACCCAGCTCGCGGGCTACGAGCACATCCACAAGGGCATGACCTCCCGCGACCTGACCGAGAACGTGGAGCAACTGCAGGTGCGGCGCTCGCTGGAGCTGGTGCGGGACCGGGCGGTCGCCGCTCTCGCTCGCCTGGCCGAGCTCGCCGGTGAGCACGCCGCACTCGTCATGGCAGGGCGCAGCCACAACGTCCCCGCGCAGGCCACGACCCTCGGCAAGCGGTTCGCCAACGTCGGTGAGGAGCTGCTGGTGGCCTTCGAGCGGCTCGAGGCGCTCATCGAGCGGTATCCCCTGCGCGGCATCAAAGGACCGGTCGGCACCCAGCAAGATCAGCTCGAGCTGTTCGGTGGTGATGCCGCCAAGGTTGCCCAGCTCGAGCAGCTCGTCGCGCGTCACCTCGGTTTCGAGCGGGTGCTGGCCAACGTCGGCCAGGTCTACCCGCGCTCGCTCGACCTCGACGTGGTGTCCTGCCTTCTGCAGCTCGTGGCCGCGCCCTCGAGTCTGGCGCTCACCATCCGGTTGATGGCCGGCCACGAACTCGTCACCGAGGGATTCCGAGAGGGACAGGTCGGGTCGTCCGCCATGCCACACAAGATGAACACCCGATCCTGCGAACGCATCAACGGGCTGACCACTGTGCTGCGCGGCCACCTGACGATGGTGGCGGCCCTCGCCGGCGATCAGTGGAACGAGGGGGACGTCAGCTGCTCGGTGGTGCGACGGGTCGCGCTCCCCGATGCGTTCTTCGCCACCGACGGGGTGTTCCAGACTCTGCTCAACGTGCTCGAGGAGTTCGGCGTCTACCCCGCGGTCATCGAGCGTGAGCTGCGACGGTACCTGCCGTTCCTGGCCACGACCAAGGTCCTCATGGCGGCCGTCCAGCGCGGGGTGGGGCGGGAGCAGGCACACGAGGTCATCCGTGAGCACGCGGTGGCCACGGCACTGGCCATGCGACAGCAGGGTGCACAGGCCAACGATCTGCTCGACCGGTTGGCCGGCGACGATCGTCTCCGTCTGGCGCCGGCCGACCTGGAGGCGGTGCTGGCGGAACCGCTGGCGTTCGTGGGTGTCGCGCCGCAACAGGTGGCGGCCTTCATCGCAGCGGTCGAGCCGATCGTCAGCCGCTTTCCCGGCGCCACCGGATACCGACCGGACCCCATCTTGTGAGCAGGGCATCAGCGGAGGAGGACCCGTGACCGAGCTCAGACATCTCTACAGCGGCAAGGTCCGCGACATCTACGAACTGGACGAGGATCGCTTGCTGCTCGTCACCTCGGATCGGATCTCCGCGTTCGATGTTGTCATGGCCGAGCCGATCCCCGACAAGGGCCGGGTGCTGACCGCGATGTCGGCCTTCTGGTTCGAGCATTTCGCCGACGTGGTTCGCAGCCACCTGATCTCCACCGCGCTCGACGACCTTCCGCCTGAGTGTCGCAAGCCTGAGTGGGAGGGCCGCACGATGTTGTGCCGCCGCGCCGACATGCTGCCGATCGAGTGCATCGTTCGGGGCTATCTCACCGGGTCCGCTTGGAAGGAATACCGCAGCGCGGGAACCATGCATGGCACGCCACTGCCCGACGGGCTCCTCGAGTCCTCGCAGCTCCCGGAGCCGGTGTTCACCCCATCGACGAAGGCCGAAGAGGGGCACGACGTCAACATCTCGTTCGACGATGCCGTGGCTCTGGTCGGAGCCGAGCTGGCGGAGCGTGCCCGGGCCATCTCCCTCGAGCTGTACTCGAGGGGCGCAGCGTGGGCGGCGGAGCGCGGCATCATCATCGCCGACACCAAGTTCGAGCTCGGTCTCGTCGACGGCGAGTTGGTGGTGGCCGACGAGGTGCTCACCCCCGACTCATCCCGCTTGTGGCCCGCCGATCAGTGGCACCCAGGATCGGCTCCCCCGTCGTTCGACAAGCAGCCGGTGCGCGATTACCTCGACGCGCTCGACTGGGACAAGCAACCGCCGCCGCCCCCGCTGCCTGATGACGTGGTGAAGGCGACCCGCGACCGCTACGTCGAGGCCTACGAGCGCATCACCGGCCGGTCGTTCGATGATTGGCCCGGGGTGAGCCGGGTGGGAGACTGAGCGCATGCTGTTCTCGGTGCAGGTCGAAGTCCGGTTACGGGACGGGATCGCCGACCCGCAAGGCGCCACCATCGAACGGGCGCTTCCCACGCTGGGTTTCCCGGGGGTGCGTGACGTGCGGGTCGGCAAGAGCATCCGTTTCGTCATCGAGTCGGTGGATGAAGCCGCGGCGCGAGCCGAGGTGGAGGACATGTGCCGGCGGTTCCTCACCAATCCGGTCATCGAGGATTCGTCGATCCACCTGGAGCCGGTGGGGGTGACGACGGCGTGAGCGCCCGGGTGGGGGTGGTGCTGTTCCCCGGGTCCAACTGCGAGCAGGACGTCGTGGAGGCAGTGGAGGCCCTGGGTGGCCGAGCCGACATCCTGTGGCACGGCGATCCGTCGTTGCACGGCGTCGATGCGGTCGTGGTGCCCGGGGGCTTCGCCCACGGCGACTACCTGCGGCCGGGCGCCATCGCCCGCTTCTCACCGGTGATGTCAGCGGTGCGCGAGTTCGCCGACGCCGGTGGGCCGGTGGTGGGTATCTGCAACGGCTTCCAGGTGCTCACCGAGGCCGGGCTGCTGCCGGGCGCGTTGCAGAAGAATCGGGGACTCAAGTTCCTCTGTCGCATCGTGGAGCTGCGGGTCGAAACCACGAATTCGGTGCTGACGTCTGCGGGGGAGGCGGGTGCGGTGCTCCGGGTGCCGATCAACCACTTCGAGGGCAACTACACCTGCAGCCCGGAGACCCTGGCCGAGCTTCGGGGCGAGGACCGCGTGATCCTTCGTTATGTCGACAACCCGAATGGTTCGATCGACGACATCGCGGGTATCTGCTCGGCCGGGCGAAATGTGGTGGGGCTGATGCCTCATCCGGAGCGGGCGAGCCACCCGCTGCTCGGGAGCACCGACGGAGTGTCCTTGCTGCGCTCGTTGCTCGATGCGGCCGAACGGATGAGTTCGACCGCATCGAGCGGTGCTCTCAGGACGAGCCGCGGGTGATGCCGGCCGCCTGCAGCGTGGACGTGGGCACGCCGAGCTCGCGCCAGGCTGCGTAGCTGATCCCTTTTCGCTCCGAGTAGTCGCGGGCGACGGCCACGAAATCGGCTTCGAGCGCCGCGAGGTCGACCTTCTGATCGGCGGCCTCGAGCTGCTTCTGCAGGTTGAGACGCTCCTGCACGAGCTGCAGGCGCTTCAGCGGGTCGGCCGACGGCAGGGCACGTTCGATCTGCTCGAGCCGCTTTTGCATGGACTCGGTCGTCCGCTTGCGACCACGCTTGGGCTTGTTCGCCTCGAGGGCTTCGAGATATCGCCGGACCTTTCTTCCCTGTTCCCGCCCTTCTGCCAGCGCGGCCTTGTGGGTATCCGACATCTTCTTCGAGGCCTTCTTTGATGGTGGCATTTCACCATCGAAGCAGACCAGTCAATAGAGAGCAAGCACCCGGCGCCATACCAATTGGGGATCGTCACACGTGGTATGACCGATGGCTTGGCATGTCGAGGTGGGGACCCCACGCGGTCACCCGAGTGTCATCCCTCCAGCCAGCTCACCATCGTTCTGGCATGTCAAACGCGTGCTCGGGCACGCGTTTGACATGCCGGTTCGCTCGTGTCGCCGTCCTGGCATGTCAAACGCGTGCTGGGGCACGCGTTTGACATGCCGGTTCGGGAGGTGTCCGGTTCGGGAGGATGTCGCCGCTTTCGTCGCCCGCCGCCTTCGTGACCCCGGACGCCGGGGTCTCGGGCCGCGTCGGGGAGCCGGTAGCGTGCGGGCCAGGCGACGTCCGCGCACCGGGGAGCAGACATGGCTGAATCGATCCATCGCTCGTTGGGCCTGACCGACGGGGAATACGACGAGATCGTGCGCATACTCGGGCGGGAGCCGAACCACCTCGAGCTGGCCATGTACTCGGTCATGTGGTCGGAGCACTGCTCCTACAAGTCCTCTCGCATCCACCTGAAGCGGCTGCCGACCGAGGGTGAGGCGGTGCTGGTGGGACCGGGCGAGAACGCTGGCGTGGTCGACGTGGGCGACGGCATCGCGGCCGCCCTGCGCATCGAGAGCCACAACCACCCCTCCGCCATCGAGCCCTACCAAGGGGCGGCCACCGGGGCGGGCGGCATCCTGCGGGACATCTTCACCATGGGGGCTCGGCCGATCGCCCTCATGGACCCGCTGCGCTTCGGCTCCCTCGACGACGCCCGGAGCCGCTGGATCGCCGAAGGGGTGGTGAGTGGCATCTCCGGCTACGGCAACTCCGTGGGCGTGCCCACCGTGGGAGGCGAGACCGTCTTCGACGAGACCTACTCCGAGAACCCGCTGGTCAACGTGCTGTGCTTGGGGCTGCTGCCGGTCGACAGACTGGTCCTCGGCCAGGCGACGGGGGTCGGCAACCTCGCCGTGCTGCTCGGGGCGACCACCGGCCGTGACGGCATCGGTGGCGTCAGTGTGCTCGCCTCGGCGGGCTTCGGCGATGCCGAGTCGGATGCGGCGAAGCGCCCGAGCGTCCAGGTCGGCGACCCGTTCGAGGAGAAGCGCCTGATCGAGGCCTGCCTGGAGCTGCTCGACCGGGGTCTGGTCGTCGGTATCCAGGACCTCGGCGGCGCGGGGCTGACCTGCGCGACGAGCGAGACGGCGTCGCGCGGCGGCATGGGCATGGATGTCGACGTCCGGTCGGTGCCGCTGCGCGAGGAGGGTATGGCGCCCTTCGAGATCATGACCTCCGAGTCCCAGGAGCGGATGCTGGCCATCGTCGAACCGGAGCATCTCGACGAGGTCCTCGAGATCTGCAATCGCTGGGAAGTGCGGGCCAGCGTGGTCGGCAAGGTCACGCCCGGGCCTGCAACCGGGGCCCGCGACGGCGGCCGTCTCCGGATCCTCGACGGCTGGGATGGGGAGGTCCTCGCCGACATCCCCGCCGCCTCCCTCCATGAGGACGCCCCCCTCTACGACCGGCCGTGCACGGCGCCGGGCTCTTTCGACGAGAACCTCCGGGTGCGCTCGGCCGCGCCGCTGCCGGACTCCAAGGACCCGGCCGGTGACCTGCTCGATCTGCTCACCGACACCTCGTGGGTCTGGACCCAGTACGACCACCAGCTCTTCCTCAACACCGTCGAGGGTCCGGGCGGTGACGCCGTGGTGCTGCGCCTGAAGCACCCCCGCACCGGTGTCGACACCGGCCGGGGGCTCGCGCTCACCACCGACGGGAACCACCGTTGGTGCGCGGTGGACCCCCGCGCCGGGACAGCGCTGACCGTCGCCGAGTCGGTGATGAACCTGGCTTGCGTCGGGGCCCGCCCGGTGGCGGTGGTCAACTGCCTCAATTTCGGCAACCCCGAGCATCCCGAGGTGATGTGGCAGTTCTCCGAGGCGGTGGACGGCATGGCGGAGGCATGCCGTGCGTTCGGGCTGCCGGTGATCGGCGGGAACGTGAGCTTCTACAACGAATCCAGCGGCGCCGACATCGACCCCACCCCGGTCATCGGGATGCTCGGGTTGATCGATCGCCTCGACCGCCGGCCGCCCGGCGTGGGATTCGTCGAAGGGGGGCGCCTGCTCGTGGTCGGCGTCACCCAGCCTGAGCTGAGCGGCAGCGCGTGGGCGCGGGCCAAGGGACACCGTGGCGGGCACCTGCCTGCTCTCGACCACTCCCACCACCTGGCGGTGGCCGCGGTGGTGCGCACCCTGGTGGCCGGTGGCCTGCTGGCGGGGGTGCACGACGTGTCCGGCGGTGGCCTGGGGCTGGCCCTGGCGGAGATGGCGGTGCGCTCGGGCATCGGTTTCCAGGCGGCTCGGATCGCTGATCATCGGGAGCTGTTCAGCGAGTCACCGTCGAGGGCGGTGCTGTGCGTCGTCCCCGAGCTGGTGAGCGCGGTCGAGAACGTGTGCGCCGAGGCCGGCGTCCCGGTGCAGCGGGTCGGCGTGGCCACGGGCGACCGACTCTCGGTGAAGGGGTTGTTCGAGGTGGGCCTGGAGGAGGCGACCGGTGCGTGGCGAGACCGCCTCCCGGTCGCCCTGGGCTCAGGCACGACCCAGGGCTGAGGCCGCCTATGCTGGACGGGTGAGCCAGCCCGCCCATGACGCTCTCGCTGAGGACGGCGCGCTCTCCAGCTCCGACTGCGACGGCGACACGCCGAAGGAGGCGTGCGGCGTGTTCGCCGTGTACGCACCGGCTCAGCCGGTCGCCCACCTGTCCTACCTCGGTCTCTACGCCCTCCAGCACCGCGGCCAGGAGTCTGCCGGCATGGCGGTCAGCGACGGCCAGACCATCACCGTGGTGAAGGACATGGGGCTGGTGTCGAACGTGTTCGACGAGCGCACCCTGGCGGCTCTCGACGGCCACCTGGCCATCGGCCACACCCGGTACAGCACCACGGGTTCGAGTACGTGGCGCAATGCCCAGCCGGTGTATCGCGATGTGGGCGAGCACACGTTCGCACTGGGGCACAACGGCAACCTGGTGAACACGGAGGCGCTCGCCGAGGGAGCTGGCATGCTGCCCGGCACGGTGACCAGCGACAGCGACCTGGTGGCCGAGCTGGTCGCCGCCGAGCTGGCCCGGGAGCCCTACCAGTCCTCCGATGGCCGAGCCCTGGAGCGGGCGCTGACGAAGGTGCTGCCCAGGCTCCGCGGCGCCTTCTCGTTCGTCCTCATGGACGAAGGTCACGTCATCGGGGTCCGAGACCCCAACGGCTTCCGCCCGCTGTGCCTCGGCAAGCTGGACCACGGCTGGGTGCTCGCCTCGGAGACCCCTGCGCTCGACGTGGTGGGCGCCCACTTCGTCCGTGAGCTCGAACCGGGCGAGATGGTGGTCATCGACGCCACCGGCTGCCGGTCGGTCCGGGTGTTCCCGCAGGAGGAGATCGACCCGAAGCTCTGCCTCTTCGAGTTCGTGTACTTCGCCCGCCCCGACAGCATGCTGTACGGCCAAGGCGTGCATGCGGCTCGGGTTCGCATGGGCGAAGAGCTGGCCGACCAGGCTCCCGTCGAAGCCGACATGGTCATGGGTGTTCCCGAGTCGGGCCTGCCGGCGGCCGAGGGCTACGCACGGCGCAGCGGCATCCCCTTCGGTCAGGGGCTGGTGAAGAACCGCTACATCGGCCGCACCTTCATCGCGCCGAACCAGTCGATGCGCGCTCTCGGGGTGCGCATGAAGCTGAACCCCCTGCGTGAGAACATCGCCGGCAAGCGCCTGGTGGTGGTCGACGATTCGATCGTGCGCGGCACCACGACCCGGGCGATGGTGCAGATGCTGCGCGAAGCGGGGGCCAAGGAGATCCACCTGCGGGTGTCGTCGCCTCCCTACAAGTGGCCGTGCTTCTACGGGATGGACACCGGCCAGCGCGGCGAGCTCATCGCGGCGAGCCTGAGCGTGGAGGAGATCCGCGACTACATCGGCGCGGACACGCTCGCCTACCTGTCGCTCGATCGGCTCATCCACGCAACGGGTGCGGTGGGGGCGGGGTTCTGCACGGCATGTCTCACCGGTGTCTACCCGGTTGCGGTCCCCGACCAGCTCACGAAGACCGTGCTCGAGCCGGCGACGCTGGCCGCCCCCGAGCCGCAGGCGGTGACCCTCGGTGCGGTCTTCGAGTCCGATGTCGGCCTTCCCGCCAGGCAGGCGGCGGGCATCGAGGAGTGACACCCGCCGGGATGGGGGAGACCTACGAGTCCGCGGGCGTGAGCATCGACGCGGGCGAGGAGGCCGTCGAGCGCATCAAGGACAAGGTCCGCTCCACGTTCCGTGCCGAGGTGATCGGGGACATCGGTGGCTTCGGCGGGCTGTTCGCCTTCGACCCGTCCCGCTACCGCCAACCGGTCCTGGTCTCGTCCACCGATGGCGTGGGCACCAAGGCGCTGGTGGCCCGGGCCGCCGGCCGCTTCGACACCATCGGTGTCGACCTGGTCGCGATGTGCGTCGACGACCTGGTCTGCCAGGGTGCCGAGCCCCTCTTCTTCCTCGACTACATCGCGGTCGGCAGGCTCGACCCCGATCACATCGAGCAGCTCGTCGAGGGCGTGGCGGAAGGCTGCCGCCAAGCAGGGTGCGCACTCATCGGCGGTGAGATGGCCGAGCACCCCGGCGCGATGGAGCCCGGCGAGTTCGACCTCGTCGGTTTCGCCGTCGGGGTGGTCGATCGTGACCTGCTCGTCACCGGCGAGCGCATCGAGCGCGGCGACGTGCTCATCGGATTGCCGTCGACCAACCTGCGCTCCAACGGCTACTCGCTCGCTCGCCGCATCCTGTTCGAACGTGCGGGCCGAACGCTCACCGACCCCGCCTTCGACGGTGCGCACCACTCGGTCGCCGACGAGTTGTTGAAGCCTTCGGTGATCTTCGCGCCGGCGGTGCGGGCACTGATCGGGGCGGTCGATGTGCGGGGCGTGGCCCACGTCACCGGCGGCGGCATCCCGGGAAACCTGGCTCGGGTGCTCCCCGACAACGTCAGCGCCGTCGTCGAGCGGGGGGCCTGGGAGCCACCACCGATCTTCGCCGAGCTGCAGCGCCTCGGCGAGGTCAGCGATGCCGAGATGGCGAAGGTCTTCAACCTCGGCATCGGCATGATCGTCGTGGTGCGGGAGCAGGACGCGTACCGGTCACTCGATGTGCTGCGGTCGTTCGGGCACCGGGCGTCGATCATCGGCCAGGTCGTCGCCGGCGACGGCTCGGTCGAGCTCGTCTGAGCCCACCCCCGACCGTCTCCAGCCGAGGAGGTGCCCCCAGATCGGTCAGCCGTTCCAGTCGATGGCGCACCACTGGTGGCGGTGGCACGCGGGGCAGCGCATCCAGTGCGGGTGCCGGCGGGCCGGCAGCCAGACGGAGATGCTGAGCAGGCGGACGCCGACGTCGATGAGGCTCACCCGGGTGCGGGCCAGGCACGAGGAGCAGGCCACGACCACGGTGCCCACCTGCCTCGGGCCGCTGGAGTACAGCGCTGCTCGCCCTTCCTTCTGGTTCCCGGGACCGAGTTGATCGCGGGCGGCCTGGACCGGAGCGGAGAAGAGAGCGTGCTTGCCGGTGGGGTCCATGCGCCGGTCGCTGTGAGGCCTTCGAGTGCCGTCCACGGTCAGTGCACCGCGGCGGCGAGGAGTTGGGGAGCGAGCTCGCGGTAGGCACCGGCCACCTTCGAGGACGGCGCGTGGGTGAGGATCGACGCGCCGAGCGCGGGGGCTTCGGCGACGCGCACCGACTTGGGGACCGGCGGATCGAGCACCCGCAGGCCGTAGTGCTCGCGCACCTCGTCGACCGTGCGACCCGCCAGCTTGGTGCGCCCGTCGTACATGGTGGCGATCACACCCAGGATCCGCAGGTCCGGGTTGGTGTAGGCCCGTACGTCTTCGATGGTCTGGAGCAGCTGGCCGACGCCACGGTGGCTGAGCGTCTCGCACTGCAGGGGGACGAGCACGTCGTCGGATGCCGTGAGCCCGTTGATGGTGAGGATGCCGAGCGAGGGTGGGCAGTCGATCAGCACGACGTCGTAGTCGTGCTGCACCGACGAGAGCGCGCGGCGCAGCACGTACTCCCGGCCGGTGCGGGAGAGCAGGTGGATCTCCGCTCCGGCGAGATCGATCGATGACGGGAGGAGGTGGAGGTCACCGACCTTGTGCAGGGCCTCGGCGACGGAGGTTCGCTCGAGCATCACGTCGTGCATCGACAGCGGGAGCGAGTCCGGGTCGATGCCGTTGGAGAACGTGAGGCAGGCCTGAGGGTCGAGATCGGCCAGCAGCACGCGCTGTCCCTGCTCGGCGAGGGCGACGCCGAGCGCGTGCGCCGAGGTCGTCTTGGCGACGCCGCCCTTCTGGTTCGCCAACGCGATGACCCGTGCCATGTCTTCGGGAGTGTATGAGCGTCCCCTGGAGAATCACAGTGTGGAGGCGCGTTCTGAACGGCCCCGCGATCACGCTTGGTAGCGTCGACCGCGATGCGTGGTTCCGCCGAACATGACGCACTCGTCAGGCACCTGCTCGAGTACTCGGTCAAGCGCGGGACCTTCACGTTGAAGTCCGGTCGGGTCAGCAGCTGGTTCATCGACTCCAAGCAGACGATCTGCCGTCCAGAGGGCATCGCGTTGATCGCGGACCTGGCACTGCCGCTGATCGACGATGACGTCACCGCCATCGGAGGCTTGACCCTCGGGGCGGATCCGGTCGCCTACGGCGTCGCCGCCATCGGCGCCACCCGAGGCCGTCGGTTGCGGTCGTTCACCATCCGCAAGGAGGCCAAGGACCACGGCATCGAAGGGCGGTTGGCCGGGCCGCTGCTGCCGGGGGACCGGGTGGTCGTCACCGAGGACACGGTGACCCGCGGCACGTCGCTCCTGGAGGCCGCTCGGGTGGTCCGTGAGCTCGGCGCTGAGCCGGTTATGGCCTTGGCGGTGGTCGACCGGGGCGGCACCTGCGCGGCGATGGCCGCCGCCGAGGGGATCCGATTCGAGGCGCTGGTCACCGCACCGGAGCTGGGTTTCGACTACGAGGGCGGCTGAGGGACCGGTTGGGGAGCGACCGGGCGGCTCCGCTACCGTCGTGAGGGTGTCCGAGACTCCGACCGCTGCGTTCTCGCTCCGCATCCGCGTGCGCTTGGCCAACCAGCCTGGCACGCTCGGCCGGCTGGCGGTGGCGATCGGCGAGGTAGGGGGGAACATCGCCGCGCTCGAAGGTTTCGAGGCCAAGCAGAGCCACCTCGACGAGGACATCATCGTCAACTGCTCCTCCGAGGCTCACCAGCAGGCGGTGCTGGAGCACATCCGGGGTCTCGAAGGCATCGAGGTGCTGGAGTACGACGATCGCACCTTCGCCATGCACCAGGGAGGCAAGATCGAGGTCCTTCCGCTGATGGCCGTCGGCGACCGTGACGACCTCTCCATGGCGTACACCCCCGGCGTGGCGAGGGTGTGCAAGGCCATCGAGGCCGATCCGTCGCTGGCACACGAGCTGACGATCAAGAAGAACACCGTCGCCATCGTGAGCGACGGAACCGCGGTGCTCGGCTTGGGCAACATCGGCCCGCAGGCGGCCATGCCGGTCATGGAGGGCAAGGCGCTGCTCTTCAAGGAGTTCGCCGGTGTCGACGGGTTCCCCATCTGCATCGACACGTCCAGCGCGGACGAGATCGTCGAGACCGTCCAGCGCATCGCCCCCACCTTCGGTGGCATCAACCTCGAGGACATCGCCGCCCCGCAGTGCTTCGAGGTCGAGGAGCGACTCAAGGAGCTGCTCGACATCCCGGTCTTCCACGACGACCAGCACGGCACTGCGGTGGTGGTGCTCGCGGCGCTGAACAACGCCCTCAAGATCGTGGACAAGAAGATGGCCGACATCAGTGTGGTCATCGCCGGGGTGGGAGCCGCCGGGGTGGCGTGCGCCAAGATCCTGATGGAGGCCGGTGTCGCCCAGGTGGTGGGTGTCGACCGCAAGGGCGCGATCTGGGCCGGTCGCGACGACCTGAACCCGGCGAAACGCTGGTTCGCCGAGCACACCAACCCCGACAAGTTGCAGGGCACCCTCGCGCAGGTCCTGCCCGGGGCGGACGTGTTCATCGGCGTGAGCGGCCCGAACCTGATCACCCGTGACGAGCTGGCCACGATGGCCCACGATCCTGTGGTCTTCGCCCTCGCGAACCCCGACCCGGAGATCCGCCCGGAGCAAGCCGCGGGGATCGCGGCGGTGATCGCCACCGGGCGCAGCGATTACCCCAACCAGATCAACAACGTGCTCTGCTTCCCGGGCATCTTCCGTGGCGCCCTGGATGCCGGGGCTACTCAGATCACCGAAGGCATGAAGCTGGCCGCTGCCGACGCGATCGCCTCGGCGGTCGGCGACGGCGAGCTGGCGCCTGACTTCATCATCCCGTCGGTGTTCGACAAGCGGGTCGCTGTGCTCGTGGCTCGCGCAGCTGCCGAGGCCGCGGTGCGCGACGGAGTGGTGCGCCCAGCCCGCGCATGATCGGGCCCGTCGACGTCGTCACGTTCGACTTCTGGAACACGCTCGTCGTCGCGCAAACCCAGGGCACCCGTGAGCGGCGGCGCTCCTCCCTGCTCGCCGTGCTGATCGAGCACGGCTATGACGAGATCTCGGAGGAGACGCTCGACGGGGTGTTCGACCAGACGGTGCGAGCGTTCAACGAGGCCTGGCGCTCGAACCGGCAGTTCACCGCGCGCGATGCTGCTGAGCACGTGGTCGGGTCGCTGCCGCGCGACCTCTCGACTCAGGCCCGCCTGGCCCTCATCGAGGCATTCGTGGAAGCGGGCAGCGGTGTGGACGTCCAGCTCGCGCCCAACGTGGCGGCGACGCTGGCCACGCTCGACGACGCTGGTGTCCGGCTGGGCATCATCTGCGACGTGGGCATGACGCCCTCGACCGTGTTGCGCTCCTACCTCGAGCGCCATGGCGTGCTGCGCCACTTCGACCACTGGTCCTTCTCGGACGAGGTCGGGGTCTACAAGCCGGATCCTCTGATCTTCCGGCATGCACTCGAGGGGCTCGGCGAGGTCGATCCCTCCCGAGCGGCGCACGTCGGAGACCTGCGGCGCACCGACGTGCGGGGTGCGAAAAGCATGGGCATGACGGCCGTGCGATACCGGGGGGTGCAGGACGATGCCGGTGACGACGCGCACGAGATCGAGGCCGACCACGTGCTCGACGATCACGCGGAGCTGCCGTCGGTGCTGGGCCTCTAGGGGCCCGAGTGTCGTGTGGTGGTCGGGACCGGCGTCGATCCGGTGACCTTCCGCTTTTCAGGCGGACGCTCTGCCAACTGAGCTACCCGACCGTGCCTCCGTAGGGCGGTGCCCACGGTGGTGGCGGTCCCGACGGGATTTGAACCCGCGACCTCCGGCTTGACAGGCCGGCGTGCACTCCAAACTGCACCACGGGACCTCGATGTGGAGGCCTTGCACCCCCAACGGGATTCGAACCCGTGTTACCTGCGTGAAAGGCAGGCGTCCTAGGCCGCTGGACGATGGGGGCTCCGCTTCCCTTGAGGGCCGAGTCACCATAGCAGCCGCTCCGGGTGCCCCCTCAACGAGAAGCGGTGTTGGCTACGGTGTAGCGACCTCCCGGGAGCACCATGAGCGACCAGCAACCCCTTCCGCCGTTCGATCCGCTGACGGCGCCACCCGAGATCGGCGGGGTCGTGCCTCCGGTGCCCGGATCCCCTCCGGCGGTGCCGGCGGGCGAGGGAGGCGGCGGTGGGCCCCGGTGGCTCCTGCTCGGGTTCGCGGTGCTCCTGTGGGGCGTCGTGGCGGGGGGCGCGGTCCTCGGGTGGCTCGCGCTGCGAGAGGAGGCACCTGCCTACCCCGACGCCTGGGACGACCGGGTGGTGGCCATAGCGGCGTTCGTCGAAGACGAGCGAGGGCTCGATTTCGAGCATCCCGTGTACGTCGACTTCCTCCCCGAGGACGAGTTCCGGGAGAAGGTCACGACCTCGAAGGAGGAGCTCACCGACGATGATCGGAAGGAGATCGAGCAGGCCACCTCGCTCCTGCGTGCGCTGGGGCTCGTCGAAGGCGACCTCGACCTGTTCGAGGAGCAGAACCAGCTCAGCGGCGACGCGACCCTCGCGTTCTACGACCCCGACACCAAGCGGGTGACCGTCCGTGGCACGGAGCTGACCCCGTCGGTCGAATCCACGCTGGCCCACGAGCTCACCCACGCCCTCCAGGACCAGCATTTCGACCTCGAGACAGTGAGTGAAGAGGCGGGCGAGGACCGCACCCTGGTCTACCGGGCCTTGGTGGAAGGCGACGCCATGAACGTCCAGCAGGCGTTCAACCAGTCCGAGTTGACCCGCACCGAGCGGCAGGAGGTCGAGCGGAAGGACCAGGAGGCGGGCGATCGCGCTTATAGCGACCGGGAGCCTGCGCTGGTCGCCTTCATGGCCGCGCCGTACGCCATCGGACCGACGTTCGTCTCGCTCGTGGAGGCCGATGGTGGGCGTCGGGCATTGGACCGCTTGTATCGGGAGGGGCTTCCCCACGAGGTCGCCCTGCTCGACCCCACCCGCCTCGAGGACGAACCGCGGGAGGTCGAGCTCCCCTCGGTCCCCGACGGCGCGGAGATGATCGACGACGGAGAGTTCGGCGCGTTCGGCTGGTTCGTGGTGCTCGCGGCGCGGCTGGACGCGCAGGCGGCGCTCGCCGCGATCGACGGGTGGGGTGGGGACTCGTACGTGAGTTACGACGACGGGGGGCGAGTGTGCGTCGAGGCTCGCTACCGAGGCACGAATCGGAAGGTCACCGAGGCGATGGAAGGTCTGCTCGACGAGTGGGCGGCATCGATGCCGAGTGGGGCTGCGTCCGTGGGCTCCTCGGGCGACGTGGTCGAGTTGCGGTCCTGCGATCCCGGTGGGGACTCCACGGCCGAGCCCAACGACGTCGTGGAAGCACTGCAGTACCCGGTGGGCAGGTTGGTCACCGCCCGGCAGCTGCTCGATCAGTACGGCGGGCAGTTCGATCTCGACCAGGTGTGGTGTGTATCGAAGCGGATGTTCGACGAGCTCACGATCGAGCAGCTGAACAGCACGACGCCTGACCCCGAGGTGATCCGAGAGGTGCAGAACCTCACCCTCTCGTGCCTTCGCGGTGGCTGAGACCCACTCGCGGTGGTCAGTCGATGCTGAGCGCCTGCACGATCCGTGCGAGCAGGGCTGAGAGCACGTCGTAGGCGAGATAGGCGCCGTAGTCAGGATCGTCCTCGTCGATGTCGGGGCGCCAGTCGTCCTCGGTGATGTCGAGGCGGGTCCCGAGCACCAGGCGCAGGGCGTTCACCGCGGTCATCCACTGTGACAACTCATCGGCCGACAGCGTCGATGCGTTCGCCGTCTGCTCGATGGTCCGGAGCGCCGCGAGGTGCCTCTCTCGCAGCTCGTCGCGCACCATCTGTTGGTAGAAGGCCTCTCGTTCCGCGTCGTGCGGGTACGCCGTGGGGAACAGCCGGCGGAGGAGGAGATGGTCGGTCCCCCGGGTCATCAGCTCTCGTAGCTCCCCGCACAGACCGATCAGGAACCGGCGTTCGACCGCGCTGGCGAGGAGATCGAAGTTCCCGTCGGGGCGTGCCACGAGCAGCAAAGCCGGTCAATCCTGCTGCATGGTGGCCCACAGGCCGTGTTCGTGGAGGCGGAAGACGTCCAGCTCTGCCTTCTCTCGCGAGCCACTCGACACCACGGCCTTGCCCTTGAAGTGGACATCGAGCATCAACTTCTCGGCCTTCTCGTGCGAGTAGCCGAAGAGCTTCTGGAACACGTAGGTGACGTAGTCCATCAAGTTGATGGGATCGTTCCACACGATCACGACCCACGGGCGGTCGACCTCGATCTCGCCGCCCAGGTCCGGCTCGTCGACCTCCACCGGCGCGGTCAGCGGTGCCGGGCTCATCCTCGGATGGCGGCCGGGTGCGCCCGCATCGGAAGACCGGCTCGGAGATCGAGGTCCCTGAGAGGGGTGGGCTCTGCCGGGGCGAACAGCGCGAGGTGGAAACGCAGGGTGGCGACCCACACCACGACCGCGCCGAGGACGTGCAGCCCCACCAGCAGCGGCGGCACGCCAGTGAAGTACTGCGTGTAGCCGATCACGCCCTGGATCACGATCGCGCCGACGAGCACGGCGCCCCGACGGCGCACCCCGGTGGGTACCCCGGAGCGGTAGGCACGCCACAGCATCGTCATCGCGAGGACGAGGAACAACCAGGCGGCGATGGCATGGAGCCGGGTCACCTCGGAGATCTCGAGCTGCAGGCGTTCGGCCCGCTCGTCGCCGCCGTGCGGACCGGTGGCAGTGACGATCGTTCCCGCCACCACGACCGCGAGAGCCGCGGCGACGGTCGCTCGGCCGAGTGCGATCGTGCTCGTGGGGACGAGTGGACGGGTGGCAGGCGCGGGATTCGATGCCCGCTCGTGGAGCACCACTGCGTTCCACAGCAGCACGATCGAGAGCAGGAAGTGCCCGATCACCGACAAAGGCGCGAGATGGAGGAGGACCACGATCCCACCGAGCACGATCTGCGCCAGCACGCCAGCGACGAGCCCTAGCGACCACCAGGTGAGATCTCGACGTCTCGGCTCGCGCGCCAACGAGCCGAGCACGGCCAGGATCACCGCGACCGATACCACCCCGGTGATCGTGCGGTTCACGAACTCGACCATCGCGTGGTATTCGAGTGGTGCGACGAGTCGTCCCTGCTCGCAGGTCGGCCAATCCGAGCACCCCAGCCCTGAGCCGGTCAGGCGCACGGCGGCGCCGGTCACGACGATGAACGCCAGCGCCAGCAGGGCGAGCAGCGTGATGCGCTGATAGGCCCGCGGCGACAGTCGAGGCAGGCGCCGGAGCGGTGCGTACACGTCCCGATGCTACGGCTCGGGAGCGGCGAGCCCAAAGCCCCGGGCGTGTCGGGATCACCGGCCTTCCGGGATCGGGCCGGGCCGGCAGGCGGTTTCGCCGTGAGGGATGGACCGCTCTACGCTCGGGGAGCCATGGCCACCACCGCCGCTCCCCCGGCCAGCCTCACCTGGCAACGCCGTGTCGGGGCGTACGTGGCGCTGACCAAGCCACGCATCATCGAGCTCCTGCTCGTCACCACCGTTCCGACCATGATCGTGGCCGAGCGGGGCCTGCCATCACTGGGGCTGATCGTCGCCACGGTCGTCGGGGGCACACTGGCGGCGGGCGGGGCCAACGCCGTCAACATGTACGTTGATCGCGACATCGACGCGGTCATGCAGCGGACCAAGAACCGCCCACTCGTCACCGGGGCGGTGGCACCGCGTCAGGCTCTGGGTTTCGCGGTGGCGATCGAGGCGGTCGCCTTCTTCTGGCTGTGGGGGCTGGTGAACCTGCTGAGCGCGGTGCTGGCGCTCGCTGCCTGTCTCTTCTACGTCTTCGTCTACACCCTCTGGCTCAAGCGCACCTCGACCACCAACATCGTCATCGGCGGCGCGGCCGGCGCCGCTCCGGTCCTCATCGGCTGGTCCGCGGTGACCAACCAGCTCTCCTGGGCCCCTCTCGTGCTGTTCGGTGTCATCTTCTTCTGGACGCCGCCACACTTCTGGGCCCTGGCCATCCGCTACCGCGACGACTATGCCTCGGCCGAGGTGCCCATGCTGCCGGCCGTCCGCTCACTCCACGCCACCGCGGTGCGGATCGTCGTCTATGCGGTCGCGGTCTGGGTCCTCACGCTGGTGTTCGCCCCGGTCGCGGGCATGGGGACGGTCTACACGATCGCCGCGGTCGTCCTCGGCGCCCTGTTCACCGGGCTCTCCGTGGGCGTGCTGCGCACCGAGTCACCCTCGGTGGCGATGCGGTTGTTCTCGTTCTCGATCTCCTACGTCACGCTGCTGTTCGCGGCGATCGCGGTGGACGTGCTGGTCCGGTTCGGCCTGTGAGCGGACGCGGTGACGGAGCAGCCCACGAGGCACGGTTCCGTTCGTTTTTCGCCCCGATTGGCAGGTGTGTAGAGTCCCGAGCCGTACTGTCGTTCCGGGAGGAGGCGTTCGCGCCCTGACGCCGACGCCCGTGTGCCGAGGTGCACGGCTGTCACCGTCGCGAGCTCACGAACTGAGATGGCGATCACCGAGACCAGACCCGAAACCGCCACCGAGACGCACACCAACCCCTGGGACACCGGCGAGGAGTACCCGGCGGTGGCGGTGGTGCTCGGGACCGGCGACCACAAGACCCTGGGCCGCTTCTACATCGGCTTCGCCCTGCTGTTCGGCATCGTGGCCTGGGTGCTCCAGGGCCTGATCACCCTCGATGCCGCTGGCACCGACGTCCTTGGTGCCGACACCGCGTCGCAGGTCTTCACACTCGGACGGCTGAGCCTAGCTCTGCTGTTCGCCATCCCACTGCTCGTCGGTGTCGCGACGGTGGTGGTACCTCTCCAGGTTGGGGCGTCCACCATCGCCTTCCCGCGCGCTGCGGCCGCCGCCTTCTGGACCTGGCTGCTCGGCTCGGTGCTCCTCCTGATCGCCTACTCGGTGAACGGTGGTGTCGGTGGCGGGCGCCCGAAGGGTGTCGATCTCGCCTACCTGGCGATCGGCGTGACGATCGTGGCCCTGCTCCTGGCCTCGATCTGCGTCATGACGACGGTCGTCGCTCTCCGGGCTCCTGGTATGTACCTCGACCGGGTTCCGATGTTCTCGTGGGGGATGTTCGTCGCTGGTGCCATCTGGCTGCTCAGCCTGCCGGTGTTCCTCGCCAACGTGCTGTTGATCTACGTCGACCACCATTTCGGTCGGCCCACGGATTTCGGCGTCGCGCTCAACCAGTGGCCGCAGCTCGGCTGGCTGTTCGAGCAGCCTCAGGTGTTCGCGTTCGCCATCCCCGTGCTCGGCGCGCTCGGCGACATCGTCGCCACCTCAGCCGGGGTCCGGCAGCGGAACCGGGGCTTTCTGCTGGCCGCGATCGGCGCGTTCGGGATCCTGTCGTTCGGTGCATTCGCCCAGCCCTACTTCAACGAGGACGTCTGGGAACAAGTCCTGTTCGTGGTGGTGGGCGTGGTGTTGCTCATCCCGCTCCTGTTGCTGATCGCCGGCTGGGCCACCACGATGACGCAGGGCCGGCCCCGGATCACCACCGCCAGCGTCGGCGCCTTGCTCGCTGCCCTGGTCCTGATCCTGGCGGCCCTCGGCAGCGCCCTCTACGTCATCCGTCCACTGCGACTGCAGGCGAACGACCGCCTCGATCTCCCACTGGCGAACGCCTTCCAGACGGGAATGCTGGCGCTGGTCGTCGGCGCGGTGAGCGTGGGCGCCATCGCCGCGCTGCACTTCTGGTCCCCGAAGGTCACGGGCCGGCTGGCCAACGACGGCCTCGGCAAGATCCTGGTCCTGGTGGGTTTCGCCGGCTCGGTGCTGGCCGGGCTGCCGCTGTGTGTCCTCGGTTTCGCCAACCGCTGGGACCGGCTGGCGGACGCGGCCGACGCCCTGTACCTGGTGTCCACCGCGGGCGCTGCGTTGTTGGCCGTCGCCGTGCTCCTCGCCGGGTTGAACATGCTGGCTGCCAGTCGTGGACCCCGGGCGGAGGAGGATCCGTGGGGTGGGCAGACCTTGGAGTGGGCAACCCCTTCACCCCCACCCACGGGCAACTTCGGTGAGCTCCCGCCTATCGAGTCCGCCGAACCGCTGCTCGACGTCAAGGAGGCTGGGTCCTGATGGCGGTCACGCATGCACTCCCACCGGCGCCTCCGCTCCAGCGGCCGCGGGTGTTGATGGTGGCGTCGGGGTTCGCGTCCGCCGCGGCGCTGATGCTGTTCGGGGGGCTGCTCGGCATCTACCTCACCCGGCGAGCGGAGTTGCTCCAAGCGGGGGACACCTGGCTGCCCGAAGGGGTGACCATCCCGCTCCAGCAGCCGAACGTGATGCTCTTCACCCTCCTGGCCTCGGCCATCACCATGCAGTGGGCGGTCTACGCGGTGGCCCGTGACGATCGAGTCAACACCTACATCGCGCTCGGGCTCACGTTCGTTTTCGGCATCGCGTACGTCAACATGCAGTCGTACCTCTACACGTTGATGAAGTTCGATGTCATCGCGAACCAGCAGGCGGTGCTCGTCTACACGATCACCGGAGCGCACCTCGCCATGCTCGTTGCCGCGATGATCTTCACGGCCGTGATGGCGTTCCGCGCTCTCGGCGGCCGGGAGACGAGCCGCCAGCACGACGGTGTCTCCGCTGCCGCATTGTTCTGGCACGCCATGGTCGTGGCGTACGCCATCCTCTGGTACGCGATCTACATCACCAAGTAGGCGCCATGCTCTCCTTCGTCCGCTCCCGCATGTTCACGACGGCGTTCCGGTTCTTCGCCGCGCTCGCCGTGTTCGGCTGGCTGGGCGCGCTCACCCAGGCGTTCACCAGCGGTCAGTCCGTCATCAATGCCGTCGTCGGGCCGCTGTCCATCGGCTGGAAGGGTGGGGTCGGCAACCACTTCACCTATACCGTGCTGATGTCGCTGACGCTCGTGGCAGCAGCTATGGCGGTGCTGCTCATCGCCTTCCGCGACGCCGACCCCGAGGCAGAAGCCCAGGTCCTGCACGCGGAGAGCGTCCCGCTGACCCGCGCTCCGTCGGGAGCCAACTTCATCCCGATGGTGGGAGCGTTCGCGGTCGGCGTCCTGGTGATCGGGCAGATCACCAACAAGTACGTGACCCTCGCGGGTCTGGGTTTGTTGGCGGCGGTCATCGGCGTGTGGATGCTTCGTGCCTGGGCCGAGCGGGCCACGGGTGACGATGAGGTCAACCGCGAGATCTACCAGCGCTTCATCGAGCCGTTCCGGGTACCCATCCTCGCGGCGATCGGTATCGCCATCGTGGTCCTCGCCCTCTCGCGGGTGTTGCTCGCGGTCAGCGAGACCGCCTCGGTCGCGGTCTTCGCGGGCGTCGGCGCGGTGTTCCTCCTCGGCACGGCACTGATCGCCGCCCGCCCGCAGATCAGCAGGAACGCCATCACGCTGCTCCTGTTCTTCGCCGCCATCGCGGTGATCGTCGGTGGGATCGTGGCGGCCGTGCAGGGCCAACGTGATTTCGAGCATCACAGTGGCGAAGAGAATGGCGCGGTCACCGAGAGCGGCGCCCACTCGACGAGCGGTGAGAGCGAGGGCAGCCTCGGTCCTGTGGTCGCTGAGCCCCGAGGACAGGCCGACGCATGATGCCTCGGTCCTGCGCCCTCGCTCCGCCCGCCGAGCTGGCAACGCGCCCGCTGGCCGCGGGACACTGCGTCTCGATAGGTCGAGGAGACTGAATGCCCCGTCGCTCGCTCTTTCTGAAGGTCTTCGGAACGGCGTCCTTCACCATCGTCGCCGTCCTGTACGTGGCCCTGATCGTCGCCGTCTTCCGGAACGACGACAAGCCACTGACCACGCTCGCCCCGAAAGGGGTCAATGCCCAGACCATCCAGAACCTCGTCGCGCCGGTGTTCGGCGTGGCCGGGGTCATCTTCGTAGCGGTCTTCGGAGCGGTGCTCTACATCACCTGGCGCTTCCGGGACCGTGACGACGACACCCCGATGCCGAGCCAGGTGCACGGCAACTCCGTGCTGGAGGTCGGCTGGACGGCCTTGCCCGCACTGATCCTGGCAGCGATCGCGGTGTTCACCGTCATCACCATCATCAAGCTCGAGCAACGGTCCGATGACGCCCTCGCGGTCCGCGTGTACGGCCAGCAGTGGTGGTGGAGCTACCAGTACGACGTCGACGGCGACGGCAGCTACGACGGTCAGGGCGACATCACCACCGCGAACGAGCTGGTCATCCCCGCTGGGCGTGAGGTGTCGTTGACCATCAGCTCGCACGATGTCATCCACAGCTTCTGGATCCCGGCCCTGAACGGCAAGAAGGATGCGGTGCCGGGCATGGACAGCCACTGGAAGATCGAAGCGGATCAACCGGGTGTGTACATGGGGCAGTGCACCGAGTTCTGCGGTCTCTCGCACGCCAACATGCGCATGGTGGTGCGGGCATTGGATCCCGCCCAGTTCGACGAGTGGGTCGCCAATCAACAGCGTCCTGCTCGATCGCCGGAGCCGGGCTCCCTCGCCGCAGCCGGTGAGGCCCAGTTCGGCAACCTCTGCGCGCAGTGCCACGTCGTGAACGGCAAGTTCGAGAAGGCCGAGGAGACACCGCCACCATTGCTCTCGGGCGTCGCGCCGAACCTCACCCATCTCATGACCCGTGGCACGTTCGCCGGCTCCATCTTCAACCTCTACTACCCCCAGCAGCCCGGCGCCCCCGTTCCGACGCCGGGGGACCCGACGGACGCGTCGACACCCGGTGATCCGGGTGACGCGCTCTTCGGGGGAACGAGCGCGTACCCGGTCAATCGGGTGACGCTCGAGGCATGGCTCCGGAACCCGCCGGCGATGAAGCCTGCTGCCGCCACGCAGAAACGGGGCATGCCGAACCTCGGCCTGAGCGAACAGCAGATCGACGAACTGGTCGCGTACCTCGAGACCTTGAAGTAGCGCCCACATGACGAACGACACCGCCGTCCCGGAGCAAGATCATGGCCCTCACTGAGTCCCGCCCGCTCGCCCTGCCCTCAGGCGAGCCGACCGAGGTGGAGTTCCATCCGATCGGTGTGTTCGAGCGCCCCAAGTCCAAGCGGGGTTGGCGTTCGTGGTTGACCACCGTCGATCACAAGAAGATCGGCATCATGTACGGCGCCGCGGCGCTGTTCTTCCTGCTCATCGCGGGGAGTGAAGCCCTGCTGATCCGGGCGCAGCTGTGGTCCCCACGCGGCACGCTGCTCTCGGCGGATGCCTACAACCAGGTGTACACGATGCACGGCACGACCGCCGTCTTCTTGGTGGTGATGCCGTTGGGCGCGGCGTTCGCCAACTACCTGATGCCGCTGCAGATCGGCGCCCGGGACGTCGCCTTCCCGCGCATCAACGCCTTCAGCTTCTGGTGCTTCCTCGTCGGTGGCATCTTCCTGAACACGTCGTGGTTCCTGGGTGGCGGCGCCGATGGTGGCTGGTTCATGTACGCACCGAACAACGGCGTGCTCTACTCGCCGAGCCACGGGATCGACTTCTGGAACCTGGGCCTCATCATGACCGGCATCGGTTCGCTGACCGGCGCCATCAACCTGATCGTCACGGTGCTCAACATGCGGGCACCCGGCATGACGCTCATGAAGATGCCGGTCTTCACCTGGATGACGCTGGTCACGCAGTTCCTGCTGCTCTTCGCCATCCCCGTGCTCACGACCGCGCAGTTCCTGCTGCTGTTCGATCGGCTCTTCGATGCCAACTTCTTCAACGTGGCGCAGGGTGCGAACCCGTTGCTGTGGCAGCACCTCTTCTGGATCTTCGGGCATCCCGAGGTGTACCTGATGATCCTGCCGGCGTTCGGCCTCGTCTCCGAGATGCTGCCCGTGTTCTCCCGCAAGCCGATCTTCGGCTACCCGTTCATCGTCTTCTCCGGTGTCGCCATCGGCTTCATGGGCTGGGGCGTGTGGGCTCACCACATGTTCGTGTCCGGTATCGGGCCGATCTCGGTGACGACCTTCTCGCTGACCACGATGTTCATCGCGGTTCCCACCGGGGTGAAGATCCTGAACTGGACCGCCACCATGTGGGGCGGGAAGCTCCGGTTCACCTCGCCGATGCTCTTCTCCATCGGGCTGATCCTCATGTTCACCCTCGGAGGGCTGTCCGGCGTCAGCCACTCGATCGCACCGGCCGACACTCAGCAGACCGACACCTACTACATCGTCGCCCACTTCCACTACGTGCTCTTCGGCGGAGCCTTCTTCGGGTTCATGGGTGCGCTCTACTTCTACTGGCCGAAGGTGTTCGGCTACATGCTCGACGAGCGCATCGGCAAGGCGAACTTCTGGCTGCTGCTCGCCGGCTTCAACCTCACGTTCGCACCCATGCACGTGCTCGGCCTCCAGGGCATGTCGCGGCGGGTGTACACCTACGACGCGGGCTTCGGCTTCGAGATCTGGAACAAGGTGGCGACGATCGGGGCCTTCACCATCGCTACGAGCGTTCTGCTCTTCATCGTGAACATCTTCCTGAGTCGCAAGCGTGCCAAGGACCTGCCGCCCCCGGGGGCAGATCCGTGGGATGCCCGGACGATCGAATGGATGGTGCCCTCCCCGACACCCGAATGGAACTTCGATCCGATCCCCACGATCGAGCGGGTGGACGACTTCTGGTACCGCAAGTACGGCGAGGACGAGAACGGCAACCTGGTTCGGGTCGCGGAGACCGACGAGGTGGTGCAACACAGCGACGGCAAAGGCGTGCACCTGCCCTCCCCCTCCTACTGGCCGCTCGTCACCGCGCTCGGCCTACCGATCATCGGCTACGGGCTGCTCTACACGTGGTGGCTCTGCCTGATCGGTGGTCTCGTCGTCGTGGCCGGTCTCTACGGCTGGGCGATGGAGCCACCCGACGACCCGGATGCCGCTCACGGCGATGAGCACGGCCCGGACGACGAGACCCTCGAGGGCGCCGAGCTGCCCACCCGGGAGCCCGCTGCGGTCGCGGCGGCGGTCGAAGAGCAGGAGGCCGAGACCGTTGGCTGAGACCGTCACCCACCACCGCGAGCTGCTCGCCGAGCGGGACGCTCACGCGCCGGTCGCCCACCCCGACCACGCCACGAACACCGGCATCTCCAACACCAAGTTGGCGATGTGGCTGTTCCTGGCCTCCGAGTGCCTGCTGTTCGGCGGGCTCATCACCACCTACTTGCTCTACAAGCACCCGCTCCCCGGCTCGGGACCGGGGCCACACGACGTGTTCGACATCCCGTTCACCTCCGCGAGCTCGTTCGTGTTGCTGATGAGCTCGCTCACGATGGTGCTGGCGGTCTCCGCCATCGAGCGGGGTGACCATCACCGGCTGCGGGTCTGGCTGGTGGGCACGGCCTTGCTCGGAGCCACCTTCATCGCCGGTCAGGTCTACGAGTTCACCGTCTTCTACAACGAGGGGCTCGGTTACACGACGAGCCGTTTCAGCTCGGCCTTCTACACCCTGACGGGCTTCCACGGGGTCCACGTGACGGTGGGCATCATCATGCTCGTCTCGCTGGTGCTGCTCTCCCTGCGGGGGCGGTTGCCGGAGCATCGATCGGAGACCGTCGAGATCGTCGGTCTGTACTGGCATTTCGTCGACGTCGTGTGGATCCTCATCTTCGCCGTCGTCTATCTGATCCCGTAGGAGTTCATGCCATGGCCGCGGTGACGCCGGAACCGACCGATCAGCCGATCCCCACCCAGGCCCTCGACGGCGCGGTGGCCGAGTACCCCCGTGACCGGCTCTACGTGATGACCGCCGTGTTCCTCGCCATCGTCACCGCGGTGGAGATCGCGACCTACGTGTGGCCGGAGCTCCCGGTGTGGAGCTGGGGCCACGAGAGCAACGTCGGCATCATCGCCGCCCTGATGGTCCTGATGGCGATCAAGTTCTTCACCGTGGCCTGGGTGTTCATGCACCTCAAGTTCGACAAGCCGTTGCTGAACCGGCTCTTTGCTGCCGGCTTGATCCTCGCGATCTCCGTCTACCTCGCGGTCATGGCGGCGTTCCGGATGTTCTGGGCCGGCGACGAGATGGTCAGGCGAGGCTGAGGACTCCCGGCCGGCTCGAGCATCCGATCATTCCCAACGGAACGACCTGGCCGCGACCAGCGGCATGGCGATCGCCCAAGCGGCGAGCACGGCCCACGCCTTCGTGGAGGCGGTCGCTGCGGCGCTGAACGCCCCGAGCACGGTCTCGCTCAACGCCGCGGCGGGAAGCACCTCCGCGATGGCGCGCACCCCGCTCGGCAGCCGGTCGACCGGCACCACCATGCCTCCCAGCAGGAGCAGCAGCAGGTAGAGACCGTTGGTCGCTGCCAGGTTGACCGTGCCACCGAGCGTCCCGGCGAGGAGGAGGCCGAGTCCCGCGAAGGCGGCTGTTCCCAACACGAACGCCGGTAGGGTGGCGGTGACGCTCCCGCTCGGCCGCCAGCCGAGTGCCAGGGCTGCCGTGACCAGGACCACGACCTGGATCAGCTCCAGCACGAGCACCATGGAGATCTTGGCGGCGACCAGCCGGCCGCGCCCCAGAGGCGTGGCGCCGAGGCGTTTCAACACGCCGTACTGGCGCTCGAAGCCGGTACCGATCCCCAGGCTCACCATGGCGCTGGACATGATGGCCAGTGCCAGGACGCCGGGCGCGAGGAAGTCGACGGCCCTCGCGAAGCCTTCGGGGATGGGCAGCACGCCGGTCAGGGAGAAGAACACCAGGATCAGCAGTGGGATGCCGATGCTGACCAGGAGCTGTTCGCCCTGGCGGAGGCTGAGCATCAGCTCGGTGCGCACCTGCATCCGGTAGGCGTTCACGGCCGACCCTCTCGGGTGAGCCGCAGGAAAACGTCCTCGAGCGTGCCGCGCCCGGCCCGGAGGTCGCTAAGGGGGATGCCGTGCTCCGCCAGCCAGCTCGTGAGCGCAGCGACCGCGTCCGGCGTGGCCTCGGCATCCACCAGGTACTCGCCGGGCTGCTCCTCGACCACCGTCGAGCGGAGGTGAGCGCTGAGCGCGACCGTGTCGATGCCGCTGGGCGCGGCGAAGCGGATCTGCGGGGACTGGCCCGCGGCCATGAGCTCGGCCGGCGTGCCGCTGGCGAGGAGCCGTCCGTGATCGATGATCAGCACCCGGTCGGCGAGGCGCTGCGCGTCGTCGAGGTCGTGGGTGGTGAGCAACACCCCGACGCCCTGGTCACGTAACTCGGCCACCACCCGGCGGATGATCTGGCGTCCCGCGGGATCGATGCCGGCAGTCGGTTCGTCCAGGAAGACCACCCGTGGCCGACCCACCAGCGCGAGCGCCAGCGAGAGGCGCTGGCGCTCACCACCGGACAGGTGCCGCCACGTGGTGCGAGCCCGGTTGGTGAGCCCGACCTGTTCGAGCAACTCGCCGGGATCGTGGGGGTGCTCGTAGTAGCTGGCGTAGAGCCGCAGCATCTCGATCGGGCGGATGCCCGTGTACACCCCACCCTCCTGGAGCATGACCCCGATCTGCGGAACCAGCCGGCGGTGGGCCCTCACCGGGTCGAGGCCCAGGACACGCACGACGCCCCCGTCGGGCCGCCGGAACCCTTCGAGGGCCTCGACCGTCGTGGTCTTGCCCGCACCGTTAGGGCCGAGCAGGGCGGTCACCGCGCCCATCGGGGCGTCGAACGAGAGCCCGTCGACGGCCACCGTGTCACCGAAGCGCACCACCAGCTCGGTGACCTCCACCGCCCGTTCCGATCCTGGCTGCACTGCCACGTTGCGGAAGCTAGCTCCGCTCGGAGTCCCTACGGTGCGCATGGCTGTGCCCCCGCGGGGCGCGGCTAGCTTCTGCGAGCATGCTCGACGTCCGCCGAGTGCGCACCGACTTCGACTCCGTCCTCGCTGCGCTGGAGCGCCGGCACGATCCCTCGCTCCCCGCGCAGCTCGAGCGGGTTCGTGATCTCGACGCTCGCCTGCGGGAGCTGGTGGGTGAGCGTGACGAGCTGCGATCCCGGGTGAAGGAGCTCTCCAAGCAGGTCGGCACGCTGCATCGAGACGGCAGGACCAGCGAAGCCGAAGCGCTGCAGGACGAGAGCCGACGGCTCGGCGAACGTGAGCACCAGCTCGACGCCGAAGCCGATGCGGTCGGGCAGGAACTGCGAGGACTGCTCCTGCGGATCCCGAACGTGCCGGCCGATGACGCGCCCGACGGCCGTAGCGACGAGGACAACGTCGTGGTCCGGGTGGAGGGGTTCGATCCGAACGGGTATGCCGAGCACCAGCGGGTTCCCCACTGGGACGTGGGCGCCCAGCTCGGCATCCTCGACCTGGAACGGGCGGTGAAGATCTCCGGCGCCATGTTCACCATGTTCCGCCGGCAGGGGGCAACCCTGGCTCGGGCCCTGTGCCAGCTCGCGCTCGATCGCAACGCCGATGCCTTCGAAGAGGTGCGCCCACCCAGCCTGGTGTCGTCCTCGACCCTCACCGCCACGGGCCAGCTCCCCAAGTTCGCCGACGATGCGTACCACGTTGAGCGCGACGACCTGTGGTGCATCCCCACCGCGGAAGTGCCGCTGACCTCGATCGCCAAGGATGAGATCCTCGCCGAGGAGGACCTTCCCATGCGGCTCATGGCCTACACCCCCTGCTTCCGGCGGGAGGCGGGTTCCGCGGGGCGTGACACCCGGGGCCTGCTGAGGGTCCACGAGTTCGACAAGGTCGAGATCCTTGCCTACACGACGCCTGAGCAGGCACCAGCCATGCTCGAGGAGTTGCTCGCCCGAGCCGAGGGGACCATCGCCGCGCTCGGGCTCGCCTACCGGGTCCTCGACATCTGCACCGGCGATCTCGGGCAGTCCCACCACCGCTCGTTCGATCTGGAGGTGTACGCCCCCGGCGTCGACCGCTGGCTCGAGGTCTCCTCCGTGTCGTGGTTCAGCGACTACCAGGCTCGCAGGGCCAACATTCGCTACCGCCCGACCGGGGAGAGGCGAATCGAGATGGTCCACACCCTGAACGGCTCGGCGCTCGCCGTGCCCCGGGTGTGGGCAGCGCTCGTGGAGACCTACCGCCAGCCGGACGGATCGGTGGTGCTCCCGGACGTGCTGGCCCCTTACCTGCGAGGGGGCACCGTCATCGAGGCCCGCTGAGCGGTGGCGAAGCCGCCGCCGCCGCCGGGACCGTCGCCGTCGGGATCGGCCACCGTCGCGGCGTTCGTACTCTACGGGTGGGTGCTCGTCTGGTCGGCGGCGATCGCAGCAGCGGGGTTCGACGTCTCGATCTTCAACGGGCTGTGGCGGCTGGCCGGCACCCTCGGTGGGCGGATCCTGCTGTGCCTGGTGGTGGTGTGCGCGCTGTTCCACACCGTCGATGGGCTGCGCCGATTGGTGCTCGATGGCGCTCGGGATGTGGCCCGCTGCGATCTGGCGGCGCGACTGGCAGCGGTCTTCCTCACCGCGGCGCTGGGCGTCCCCGCGAGCCTGGTGATCCTCTGGCCCGCTCTCGGAGGTCAGCGGTGAGCGCACCGGTCGAGCGGCCGGTCGCACCGTGGAGCTGGCACCTGGGTCGCGCTTCGGCCATCGTGCTCGCCGTACTGTTGCCGGTCGAGCTGGTGTCCTGGCTGATCGTTCCCGACGTGGCCCGATGGGATGCGGTGCGGCTGGCCGCGCGCTGGGAGAGCCCGGTGTGGAGGGTCGCCGACTGGTCGTTCCTCGTGCTGGGACTGCTGCACGCCACGCTCGGGGCGCGTGAGCGGCTCGGTCGGGCCCTCCGGCCCGGTGCGGCGCTGGCGCTGGCCGACGCCGCGGTCCTCTGCGCCGGTGTCGCTCTGGGGCTGCTCGGGACCCGCACCGCGTTCACCTTGGGGCTGTGAGCGCTCGTCGCGCCAGGGCGGCTGACCGCGCTGCTCAGGGGAGCAGGCGTAGGACCTGCTCGCCGAGGAGCCTCAGGTGGTCCAGGTCGTCGAAGTCCAGCACCTGTAGGTAGATGCGGTCGGCGCCGGCTTCGGCGTAGTTGGCGATCCGATCGAGCACTTCAGCGGGTCGACCGGCGAGGTGGTTCTCGCGCAGCTCCTCGACGCTTCGGCCGATGTTGCCGGCTCGGCGCGCCACGTCTTCATCGTCCTCGCCGCAGCACACGGTGAGGGCGGCGGAGAAGCGCATCGAGTCGGGATCACGCTCGGCGGCCTCGCACGCAGCGCGCACCCGTTCGCGCTGGGTCACGAACACCTCGATCGGGGCGAAGGGGACGTTGAACTCGGCGGCGTAGCGGGCTGCCAGGCGGGGTGTGCGCACCTCGCCGAACCCACCCATGATGATCGGTGGGCCGTTGATCTGGAGCGGTTTCGGGAGCGCCGGCGACCCGACGACGCCGTAGTGGCGGCCCTCGAACGTGTACTGCGAGTCGGGCGGGCAGTGCCAGAGACCCGTGATGACCTCGAGCTGCTCCTCGAGCAGGTCGAAGCGGTCGGCGAGAGCGGGGAAGGGGATGCCGTAGGCGACGTGCTCGTCGCCGTACCAGCCGGCTCCGAGCCCCAGTTCGACCCGGCCCCCGCTCATCTGGTCGACCTGGGCCACCGCGACCGCGAGCGGCCCCGGGAGGCGGAAGGTCACCGAGCACACCAGTGTGCCGAGCCGGAGACGGGACGTCTCGCGAGCCAGGGCACCGAGGGTGACCCAGCTGTCGGTGGGGCCGGGGTTGAGCGCGGTCTCGCTCAGACCGGGGATCTTCAGCCAGTGATCCGATCGGAAGAAGCCCTCGAAGCCCTCGGCTTCCGCGACCTGAGCCATCGCCAGTTGCTGGTCGTAGGTCGCTCCCTGCTGAGGTTCCACCATGATCCGGAGGTCCATGGGAGGCACCCTAGGGCGTGGACAGGTGATCGGTCGCTACGACCCCTGGTCGACCCGTGACCGCCGGGCGAGGGCGGCGGTCACGGTGGCGGCAATCGCCAGGGCGAGCAGCAGCCCGATCCGCACCGGCCCCACCTGCTGGATCCAGTTGCTGATCCGGGCGTTGAGATCGAACACGAAGCCGGCCACGGCGCCGCCGCCGGTGGCACCGGAACGGATCCGCAGCTCGTACCACCCGTAGTACGCCACATACACCCCTGCAAGGAGGAGCAGCGCGCCGGAGACCCGGTTCACGTACGGGAGGAACGACCGCATGCGGCGCACCATCCCCTGCCGGGCGAGCGCCGTGGCGAGCGTCAGGACCATGAGCACGAGTCCCATGCCGAGCCCGTAGGCGAGGAAGACCGCGATCCCGGAGGCGGCGTTGGCGGTGTCGAACACGCCGGCGACCGCGGCGAGGAAGGTGGGTAGGGTGCACGACAGCGACACGAGGGCGTACGAGATGCCGAACAGGAACACCGACCAGAGCTCCTGGCGATCGGCGCCTCTCGCCATCTTCAGCAGGTTGAGGGAAACGGTCCGGCCGGCCAGCAGGGCGACGCCCAGCCCGGCCAGTACCGCACCGAGCAGGATCGTGAGCCACGGCAACCGCTCCTGCACCGCGTCGAGGACCGGATCGAGCACGATGCCGAGCAGTCCGAACACGACCAGGAAGCCAGCGGTCATCGCCACTCCCACCGCGAGCGCTCGGAGCACGTTCGCCTGCGGAGGATCGTCGGTGGTGGGTCGGGAGCTCTCCAGCCCGAGGAAGTACGACACGTAGGCCGGCAGCATGGCGAAACCGCAGGGGTTGAAAGTGGCGACCATGCCGACCCCGAACGCGTACGCGACCGGCGCGTCGATCACGACAGGAGCTCCTCGTCGATGATCCGCCGGAGTTCGGTGGCGTCGAGTTTCCCGGCATGCACCCGAGCCACCGTGCCGTCGGCTCGCACGAACACCGTGGTGGGCATCGCGACCCCACCGAATGCCCGCAGCAGATCCCCGGTGGGGTCGCGCCCGGTGTCGTAGGTGATGCCCGTGCGGGCGATGAGTGCCCGGGCGCTGGCGGGCTGCTCGGTGACGTTCAGCCCGAGGAACGCCACCCGGTCGCCGAGGCTTGCGTGGACCCGTTCGAACTCGGGCATTTCGTCGACACACGGGGTGCACCAGGATGCGAAGAAGTTCACCACGAGGGGTGCGCCCTCGTAGTCCGTGAACGAACCGGTGCCCCCGTCGAAGCGCTCGAACGACTCGTCCGGCACCCGTTGGCCGGTGACCTCCCGCCCTGCCAGACCGGTGGGCGCCGGTGCGTTCGGATCGAGGCGGGTCACCCCGCCGTCTCCCGGCGCGGTGAATGCCGCGACGGTGGCGATGGCGAGCAGCACCGTGGCGAGGGCGAGCGCCCACCACAGCATGCGGGCCCGGCGAGCACGCCCGGTGTCTGGAGCCGGGGGGTCTGTGGCGTGGCTCCGTTCGGTCGGGGGGGAATCCATGGGGTGCGCCCGACGGTACCGCCACCGCTGCGGAACACGCACGACAGGAGCGGCCCGCCCCGGGGGGAGGGCGGGCCGCTCCGCTGTCGGCGGGGACCATCGACAGGTCCGGGATCGCACGTCGAGCGGAGGGGGAAGCCGCTCGGGCTGTCACCCGGGCTGTGTGGGATGGCCCGATGTCGGCCTCCGGGTGGGGGATCTCGCCCGGCGCCGGGATGATGGCGCCTTCGAGCCGGCCGGATCGGTGCCGATCAGGCGGTCCGGAGGTGCGTCCGGAGGTGTGCCGGTACCGGGATGTCGGGCAGCTGGTCCTCCGGGCGGGGGTGCTTCGGGGGGCGTCCCCGACGCCGTTTGGTGGCCAGGATCTTGCCGTTGAGGAACAGCTGCCCACCCCACACACCCCACGGTTCGCGGCGGGCGATGGCGCCTTCGAGGCATTCGAGGATCACCGGGCACTCCGAGCAGATGGTCTTCGCTCGGGCGATGTCCTGCAGCTCCTCCGAGAAGAAGACCGCCGCGAGCGAGGCTTCGCCGTCACGGCAACGGGCCTCGCCCCACCAGTCCTCGATGATGCTCCCGCTCAGCTGGGCGAGCATGTGGTCCTTCCCCTTCGTCGAACCACCGGCCTCTTCGGCGGTGGCGGTGTGTGTCAGGTGCGTCGGTGCAGTCAGGCGTGGGTGCAACGGTTCTCCGAGATGCAAGAAGGCCGCCGGTTTCCCGGCGGCCTTCGGAGCGATCCTTCTTCGCAGATGTGTGGCTACTGCGAGGTCTCCTCCAGCCGCTGGGGGTCGAGCTTGTGGCCGAAGACGGTCACGTCGATGCTCGCGGTCCCGGTGCCGTACCACGGGGCGGGGCAGGCGAACATGCCGGCGCGAGCGCGCGACGCCACGGCGTTGGCCGTCCGGCCTGCCATGTCGGGTGTCGAGCGCTTCATCGTTGCCGTGTTCTTTCTCGCAGTGGCGGGCTCGGAGCCGAACCCCGATCGGTGACCGTGTCGCAGGAGCTACCTGCGCCGATCAATCGCACCACGGCGCCGAGGGTTCGTCAACTGTTTTTCCGATGTCGGGGCCATGGCGCTTCAGTGGCGTGAGCGGCCCAACAGGTGGCAGACCGGTGGCTACGGTCTGCCCGATGCGCGAGCACGGTGCTGACCGCTTGGTCGACGTTCCCACCACCGGCCGGGTGTACCGGGCCGAGCGGCTGGTGCGGTTCGGTGACGTCAGCCCCGCCGGTCGCGCCCGGTTCGACGCGCTGGCCTGCTTCCTCCAGGACGTCTCCAGCGACGACACTGCCGACGCCGGTCTCGACGACGACCTGGCGTGGGTGGTGCGGCGCACCGTGTTCGAGGTCCGCCAGCCAGCCGTGTTCCGGGAGCTGCTGGAGCTGACCACCTTCTGCTCCGGAATCGGTAGCCGGTGGGCCGAGCGGCGCATAGCCGTGCGGGGTGAGCGGGGCGCGGTGATCGACGCCGCCACGCTGTGGGTCCACGTCGAGTTGTCATCGGGCCGACCGATCCCGCTCGACGGGCAGTTCCTCGACCTCTACGGGCCCACCGCCGCGGGTCGGGAGGTCACCGCCCGGCTCCGCCATCGCGCCCACGTGCCGGACGTCGCGGGCAGGCGACCGTGGGGTCTGCGATTCTGCGACTTCGATCCGCTGGGGCACGTGAACAATGCCGCGAGCTGGGCGACCGTGGAGGAGGTGCTGGCCGGTCGGCCCGAGCTCCGCCCCCCATATCGAGCCGAGCTCGAGTACCGGGCGCCGATCGAGCGGGGCGCCGAGATCTCGCTGGCGACGGTGGCCCTCGATGACGGTGGGTTGGCCATGTGGGCCCTCGACGAGCGCACCGGCGAGGTTCACCTCACCGGGCTGGTCTCGCCCCTCGCAGGTTGATCAACCGCTCGGATCGACGACCCGCCCCATCTGCAGCACCAACCGGGTGTCCCGATCCACGACCAGGAAGAGGAACGCTCGGTCGACCCTGACGGTGCGAGGCGCGACCGCTGGGGGGCTTGCCGGAGACGGCCGCAACACCGTCACGGCATCCCCGTTGGTGCCCTGCTCGTCCGCGCCGACGACGGTCTGGTGGACCGCTCGGGAGATCGAGAGCTGTTCGTCTCCGGTGATGCCGGAGAAGTCCGCGCCCTCGGCGAACGCCGAGCGGAGTCCCAGGGCGACGAGGGCTGGCTCGAGCTCGATGGTGCCGGCCACGTGGAAGCGTGGCATCTCCAGCTCGACGTTGGCCGATCGGAGGCTGTCGATGACGCGCCCGAGCGCCTCGCCGTCCAGCGACTGCTCGACGGCATCGAAGGCTCCCTGGTCGGGGACGACGAGGATCATGGCCAGCTCGTCACCGAGGTAGGGGACCGCCAGCGCCTCCCACCCCGGGCCGCGGCCCATGGCGAACCCGCTCGTGCTGGTGGTGGACATGGTGGGTACCTCGACCGTGCGACCGTCGACGGTCGTGAAGGGCGCCAGCCGGGTGCGTTGCGGATCGAACCGCGTCTTCCATGGCGCCCGCAGCGAAGCCACGCTCGGCACGACGAACCGGGTGAACTCGCTGATGCTGCCCTTCGGGAGGATCTGGGTGACCTGGCCGCCGGTGGCCGAGTCCGCCCAGCGGTCGATGATGCGCCGGGCCCGGTCGGGATTGGATCGGAAGTCGGCCGAGTGCAACCCGGTCTCGTAGTAGCGCGCCAGGTCGTCGAGCAGCGACGAGCGAGGATCGGTGTCGAGCTGCACCCACAGCGACCCAGCGGCCCGGAGCTCGATCGAGCCCCAGCGGACGTCGCTGGCGCGCTCGCCGTTGCGCTGCGCCAGCTCCGATCGAAGCGTGTTGAGGCCGTCGTCGAGCCCCCTGCCCGGTCCGGTGTGCAGCAGGCGGTCCAGCTCGTCCCGAGTGGGTCCGGCCGCGCCGAGTCGAGCCTGGGCGAGGGAGATCGCCACCGCGTACGGCGAGACGGCGACGTTCCCACCACGCAGCGCGAGCTGGCGGTGGAGGTCGGCGGCGAAGGCGTTGAGCGCCTCCACCGTCGGGGCCACCGCTCGCTGATCGAGCATGGCCCGGGCCGCGTCGCTGCGGACCTCCCGCCCGTCGAGATCCGCGCAGCTCACGGTGACCAGCGTGAGGCCGGCCGCGACCAAGCAGCGGAGGGCTCGCCAGCGTCGGCGTGTGTAGGGCACCGGTCGAAACGCTAGGCGAGGGTCGGTGGGCGGACGATCGCGGCTTCGAGAGCCATACGATGAGAACATGCAGGTCACCGCGACGGAACGGGCTGTCCAAATCGTCGAGCGGGCCAAGGCCGCTCGGCCGGGCTCGCTCACGATCACCATCGGCACCGGCTGCTGTGAGTCGACCGCCCCCTTCCTCTACGAGGACTTCTGGCCCGGTCCCGACCAGGAGGTGGTGGGCGAGGTGGCCGGTGTGCCGGTGTACGCCCCGGAGTACCTGCGCACCATGTACCCGGGTGACGACGGGGTGGTGATCGACGTCCACGACGGCCCGGCGGAGTCGATGTCCATCGAGACCGAGTGGGACTGCCGGCTGTTCCTGCGCGGCCACGGCGTCGACACCGGATCCGACACCGTGTGCGCCGTCGCGCCCGACGGCCCCGGGCTGTTGGCCACCTCACCACCGGGCTCGCACGTGCGAGGTGAGCTGCCCGAGCAGTTCCGCAGGCTGAAGCTGCGCTGACCGGCTGAGTCGGGCGGGCGGATCGGTGCTCGCTCCGGCAGCGTGGCTCACTCGCCTCTAGGCTTCGATCGCATGAGGTACGTGGAGGCCGGGGGTGTGCGGCTGTCGGTGATCGGGCTCGGCACCTGGCAGTTCGGCTCGGCGGAATGGGGCTACGGCGAGGACTACGCCCGCACCACCGCGGGCCAGCTGGTGCGCCGGGCTCTCGACCTGGGGATCAACCTGATCGACACCGCCGAGATCTACGGCATGGGTCGCTCCGAGCGGATCGTCGGGGAGGCCATCGCCGGGCGCCGCGACGAGGCGTTCGTGGCCACCAAGGTGTTCCCGGTGCTGCCGATCTCCCCGGTCGTGCAATGGCGGGGGGTGCAGTCCGCCCGGCGCCTCGGCGTTTCCCACCTCGACCTCTACCAGGTGCACTGGCCGAACCCGGTGGTGCCGCTGCCCACGACGATGCGGGGCATGCGGGCCCTGCTCGATGTCGGTCTGGTGCGCCATGTCGGGGTGAGCAACTTCGACGTGGCGTGGTGGCGGCGGGCGGAGCGGGCGCTGGGCTCGCCGGTCCTCACGAACCAGGTCCAGTACAGCCTGGCCTGCCGGAAGCCCGACCGGAACGGAGGGGTCGTGCCCTACGCCCAGCAGCACGATCGCCTGGTGATCGCGTACAGCCCGCTGGCCCAAGGTCTGCTCGGGGCTCGCTACGACGCCTCGCACCCCCCGAGCGGTTCCGCTCGGGCGGGCAACCCCTTGTTCCTGCCGGAGAACCTGGAGATGGCACAGGGGCTCATCGACGCGCTGCGTACCGTCGCCCGCTCGCACGACGCCACCCCGGCCCAGGTGGCGCTGGCGTGGGTGATTCGGCGGCCGAACGTCGTCGCCATCCCCGGGGCGAGCAGCGTCGAGCAGCTCGAGCGCAACGCGGAGGCAGCCGATCTCGAGTTGAGCGACGACGACGATGCCTGGCTGACCGACGAGAGCGACCGCTTCCGACCGGTGCGTGGGGTTGCCGCCCTTCCCGGGCTGCTCGCGGCCCGCCGGGGGGCAGGCCGGCCCAGTGGGCCCGCACCGGTCGACGAGACGGCGCCGGAGGAGGTGGGGGCCGAGGTGGTCGACTTCGCTGACTCCGACGCCTGACCCCGCCGCCTGGCGGGTATCAGGTCCTCGTCGCTTCCGTGGCCGGGGCGTCGAGCGCGGCGAGGGCGGCCTCCAGCATCCGGGCCGAGCAGCCAGCCATGTCGGCCGGCGGCACGTAGTCCTCGACGAGGCGGTCGGCGATCTCCCGGAAGGCCGTCGCCGCCGGACCGGTGCCGAGGGCCACGGGTCGACCCTCGTCGCCGCCCCGGGCGACAGATGGCTCGATCGGCACCCGGCCGAGCAGGGGGATCCCGGCGTCGTGGGCGAGCTGCGCACCGCCGCCCGAGCCGAACAGCTCGTAGCGCGAGCCGTGTTCGCACTCGAAGCTGCTCATGTTCTCGATCACCCCCACCACGCGCAGGTAGCTCTTGCGGGCCATGCTGACCGCTCGCACCGCCACCTTCTGGGCGCTGCGGGCCGGGGTGGTGACCACGATCATCTCGGCCCGGGGCAGCATCCGGGCCAGTCCCATCTGAACGTCGCCGGTGCCGGGCGGCATGTCGATGAGCAGGTAGTCCATCTCACCCCACGACACGTCCTCGAGGAAGTGCTGCACGGCCCGGTTGAGCATCAGGCCCCGCCACATCAGCGCAGTCTCCTCGTCGTCGACCAGGTGACCCATCGAGACCACCTTGAGCGATCCCTCACCGCAGGGCTGCACGTGCGGCAGGATCTTCTTCTCGCCCGGCTTGCCCTGCAGCCGGCCCTCGACCCCGAGCATGCGGGGGATGGAGAACCCCCAGATGTCGGCGTCGAGCACGCCGACCGTGAACCCTCGGGTGGCGAGGGCGACGGCCAGGTTGGCGGTGACGGACGACTTGCCCACACCCCCCTTGCCGGAGGCGACGGCGAGCACCCGGGTCGTGGGAGGGATCTCGGTGTCGGGGGCGCGCTCTCGGACGTTCCAGCGAGCCTTGGCCATGGCCGCGGAGCGCTCCTCCGAGGTCATCTCGGTCCACACCAGCTTCACCGATCGCACCCCGGCAAGGGATTCGAGGCGGGCCTTGACGTCACGCTGGATCTGGGCCCGCAAGGGGCAGCCGGCGGTGGTGAGGGCCAGGGTGACCGTGACGGTGCCGTCCGGGCCGACGTCGGCTCCCTTCGCCATCCCGAGCTCCACGATGTCGCTGCCCAGTTCGGGGTCGATCACGCCCCGGAGCAGGCCCAGGACCTCGTCCGCGGTGGGGAGGGGAGCAGCGGCCACACCGAGATTCTAACGGGTTCGACCGTGTAAACTCACGGTGTGAGCCACGACGGGCCGGAGATCGACCTGACCGATCCGCGCGCCCCGCGGCTCGACATCCTCAAGGCCCTCGGTGACAACACCCGCTACGCCATCTACCTGGAGCTGGCCCGCTCGCCCATCCCACTGGCCACCGCGGACATCGCCGAGATCCTGGGCCTGCACGTGAACACCGTGCGGCCCCACCTGGAGCGCATGCGCGAGGTGGGGCTGCTCCAGGTCGACACCGAGGCCCGGGGTGGGGTGGGTCGGCCCCAGCACCGCTACTCCCTCGCCCCCGGCGCACCGTCGCTGGGGCTGGAGCCCTCGCCCTACCCGATCCTCACCGGGGTGCTCCTGCAGGCCGCGGCCGATGCCGGGCTCGACGGCTCGGAGCTCGCGGATGCCGCCCGGGCCCAGGGGCGGGCTGACGCCCGCCGGTGGGAGCCCGGCACCGACCCCATCGACGCCCTGATGATCGAGCAGGCCCGGCTGGGCTTCGACCCGGCCGTCGTCGACGGTGAGGGGTGCGCCACGGTGGCGTTCGCCCACTGCCCGTTCCGTTCCCTGGCGGAGTCCTATCCCGATCTCGTGTGCTCCGTGCACTGCGGGCTGGTGGAGGGGCTGGTGGACGAACTCGGTGATGCCGAGGTCACCGAGTTCCACCCGCTGGTCGACCGCACGCCCTGCCAGGTGGAGGTGGTCCGCCGATGAGGGCCATGTGCCCTCGGGTGCGGGTCGGCGCCGATCGCGGCGCCGGTATCCTTTTCCCGTCAAGACGATCCCAGGAGGCTCGATCGTGATCACCCTCACCGAGAGTGCGTCAGGCAAGGTGAAGGAGCTCATCGCCCAGGAGGGTGACGAGAACCTGATGCTGCGCGTCGCGGTGCGACCGGGCGGCTGCTCGGGCTTCAGCTACGAGATGTTCTTCGACACCGAGCGAGACAGCGACGACCTGACCGCCGAGTACGGCGGCGTCACGGTGGTGGTCGATCCTTCCAGTGCGCAGCTCCTCACCGGGGCCACGCTCGACTACAAGGACGGCCTGCAGGAGGCGGGGTTCTCGATCAACAACCCGAACGCCCAGCGCACCTGCGGCTGCGGTCAGTCCTTCAGCTGACGGGTCGCCCCGTCGCCCCCTGACTGGACCAGCGAGGTCCTTGACCTCTCTCTCTCTCTCTCTCTGGTATTAGTACCTTGTCGCTATAAATTCATTGGCGACGAGGCGATGAGACCGCATCCGAGGGACTGCTCGGATGCATGGGAGGGAGACTCCGTCATGAAGAGAGGCCGTACTACAGGTTCGCGGCGTGTTGCCCAGGGTGTGGGTGCAGTCGGTGTGGTGATCGGGGCGGTCGGCGTGGTGTCACCGGCACCGGCTCAGGCGACGTCAACGAACTGCATCGCGAACATCGGACTGCCTGCAGGTGGGGGCTTATGCACCACTGCCGTGGGCGGAGGCGTGCACATCGACCGCATGGACTACACGCGGCAAGCAGGGCAGGTCTGCAACTACACCGGCGGCTGGGAGGGCACCCTGCCGGATGGCTCGTTCATCGAGGGCTGGGGATCCGCGTTCTCGGGGTGCCGATTCGGCACGGCAGGTGATTCGGAACGGGTTGACCGCGATTTCAAGAACAAGACGTGGTTCCGCGGGAAGTGGAAGGAGGAGGGTCGGGTCGGTCCCGGGCGGACGAGCCACTGCATCGAGCGGAACTGGTGGGACTTCTGTTGAGGATCCGAGCGGCTGCCAAGCGAGTCGGTCCGGGGTATCCCCCCGCTCTCGTGATGGTGGCGGCGGTCGTGGCGCTCGCGGCGGGCTGTTCGGGCTCTGGAGCCTCGGCTGGCGACTCCGGGGAGGGCGGGCGAGCACGCTCCGCGGAGGCGATCGAGGCGGACCTGCGGGCGCAGGCCGCCGCGGCGGGGATCACCGTACCGGATGATCTTCGCCCGTCGGCAGGCCAGCTCGACGCGATGGCCGACGAGAAGGTGGAGCGCTTCGAGCTGGAGCGCCAAGTGCAGGCGTTCTTCGCTTGCCTGCGCGATGCCGGCTTCGAGGTCAAGGACCATGGCTGGGACGAGCAGCAGAACGGTCCCGACTTCGGCGTGGTCCGGATATCGGACGGGCCGACCCCCTTCGACTCGAATCCCTACTTCGACCCTGCTTATGTCCGCTGCTACGGGGAGCACTACGCGCTCGTGAGCACCGCTTGGGATCGCCAGAACCTTCCCAGCATGGACGAGTTGCGGGAGCGGGTACGAGCCATGCTGGAGTGCGCTGCGGACGCGGGTGTCGAGGCGTCGAGCCTCGATGAGCTAACGCCGACGATGCTCGAAGCGCTGAACGAGGTGAAGATGGGCCAGTCGAGTCTCCTGGACGACACAACCGCGAAGGCACTCGTCGCGTGTCATGAGCGTTATTCGAGCAAGATCAACACGGCGAACAAGGCCGAGGCAGCGCAGCTCAGCTCCGAGCGGCTCCGGTAGACGTTGTCCGGCCTCGTTCGTCACCTGATGTTCGGCTCCCGGTTCGCTCGCGGGGTGGTGCCCTTGCTCGCCCCGCTTGCTGTCCTCGTGGCGCTGATCGTGATCGTCCTGCGCGTCGACACCAACGCGGTCGGAGCGATCACTGGCCCGGGACGCCTGGACACCCTTGTCGTCGAGGAGGCTCTCGTGCCGAAGACCGTTCGCGCGAGCCTCGTCAGTTCCGGGCGTCGATCGGCCACACTTCGCACGGCACCGGGCACGGCGGGCACGGTCACGGCTGTGTCGATCGAGGCAGGCTCCACGATACGCACCGGTGCGCCCTTGTTCGAGGTGAACGGTCGCACGGTGCTGGCTGCGGCGACCGAGCGACCCTTCTACCGTCCGATCGGCCCAGGGGCATCGGGCCCGGACGTGGAGATGCTCGGCCAGCTCCTGTCGCGACTCGGGCTTGTCGACCCCTCGGTCGTCGGTCGCCAGGCCGGCTGGGAGCTGGTCCAGGGGATCGACCGGCTCTGGCGGCAGCTCGGCGACGACCCCGGCCAGAACTACCAGTTCGAGCCGAGCTGGCTGGTGTGGATCCCCGTGGACGAGATGGTCGTGGCGGACTCGGTCCTGGAGGTGGGGATGCCCGTGCCGGAGATCATCGGTGCGGCCGTCGGCGCCCACGCGGCAGCTCGGGTCATGCTCTCGGATGGCAGCGAGCTGCCACGCGATGACTGGAGCAGGTACCGGGTGCAGCAGTTCAACGGTGCCGCGGTGCCGGGAATGGAGCCGCCACTCGAGGACGTCGTCGGCGATCCGGGCCGGTACCTGGAGTCGGCGATGGGAGCTGGTGGCTCGGCGCCGGACGCTGGTGGGCCACGGGCCACCGGGGGTGTGCAGGCCGAGAGCACCCAGGAGGCTTCGTACTCGTTGGTGTTGCAACTGCCTGAGACGGTCGAAGGTGCCGTCGTGCCGTTGACCGCTCTTCTGGGTGTTCCGGGCCGCCAGTGCGTCGTCGTGGTCGAGGAAGGTCGCCGGGAGACCCGAGCGGTGGACGCACTCGGAGAGGCGAACGGCCGCCCCGTCGTCGAGGGCATCTCACCGGGAGATCGCATCCTCGTCTCGCCGGACCCGCGGGTGTTCCGATGCTCGGGCTGAGAGGGCCATGAGCGGCTCGGTCCACCTCGACGGAGTGACCTTCACGTATCGGCGTGCCAACCGCTGCTTCGGCCCTTACGAGGCCGAGCTGCGCTTGGGCGAGCTGGTCGCGATCATGGGGCCATCCGGAGCGGGGAAGTCGACGCTGCTGTGGCTCATCGCCGGACTGCTGAAGCCCGCTGCAGGCACGATCACCCGCCCGGCCCCGCGCTCACCCAACCGCCCCGCCGTCGCATGGGTCACCCAGCAGACGAACCTGCTCTCGTCCCGGTCGGTGCTCGACAACGTGTTGGTGGCGATCCGCGCGTTCGGTGTCCCGACCGTTGCCGACATGGCGCTCGCCCGCCAGCGTCTCGCGGATGTCGGCCTCGGCGCGTACGGTGATCGCCGGAGCGCCGAGCTGTCCGGCGGTGAGCGTCAGCGGCTGTGCGTCGCTCGTGCGGTGGCTGGAGGTGCCCCCGTCCTGCTGGCGGACGAGCCCACCGGCCAGCTCGACGACGCGACCTCCCGTGGGGTCTTCCAGGCCCTCCGAACCGCGACCTCCGACGCAGTCGTGATCGTCGCCACCCATGACACGGCGATCCGCAACGTCGCCGATCGGGTCTTCCAACTGCGCGATGGCTGCCTGGTCGAGTCCTGATCGGCCGCCGCGACCGCAGGTCGGCTACGAGGCGTTCGCGAACGTGGGCGCGAACCGGCTCACCACCCTCCTGCTCGCAGTGGGCCTGTTCGGGATGCTGACCGTGTCGGTAGGCCCGATGCTGTTTGGGGATCGCGCCGCGATCCGCGACACCATCGAGGCGGTCGAGATGGGCACGCTCACCTACGAGCTGCATCCGTCGGATCGCTCGCAGAACCCCACCATCGGGGCCGAGGAGTGCGATGTGGGCTGGTTGAACCCGGTCGGGGTGATCCGCTGGAGCGGTGCCGCATCGGCATCGCGCTCGGTGACGCCTCGAGGTGGCCTCACGCTTCCGGTGCCGGCTTACGACGTCTCCGCAGGGATGCTACGGCGCCTCGGGGTCGCACCCGGGAGCGATGAGGTGCTTGTCGGAGCGGCCTACGCGGAGGAAGCCGGTCTCCGCTCGGGGTCCGTGCTGCTCATCGACGATCGTGAGCGGTACGCACGCGTGGTGCCGCTGCCCGGTGAGCTGCATGCCTACCAGCGCGCCGTGCTGGTACCGAGCACCGAGTTCCGGGCCACCACTTGTGTGGTCGGCCTCGACCCGGCGGTGTGGCGTGCCCCGGACCGGTCGCTCGACGCCACTGTTCCGATGGCGATCAGTGACTGGCTGCGACGCTGTGTCGCGTGTGACCAGGTGCGGATCTCCGATGCGGTTCGCGCCGCGGCACGACGAGCCGACTTCTGGCCGATCGGGGTGGTGGGGGCGGCCCTGCTCGGTGTGCTGTACGTGATCCTGCGGCGGTCGGATCTGGCGGTGTACCGGCTCGTCGGCTTCGGGCGGGCCGGCACCGCGACGGTCGCCGGTTTGGAGGCGTTCGTGATCGGGGCGTGGTCAGCCGCGGTCGCTGCGGTGGCGTTCGCTGGAGTGTTGGATCGGCCACCGCCAGTTCCGCGGGAGCTCGCGATCCGATACGTCCTGATAGGTGCGTGCATCGTCGCGGCGTGGGTGTCCGGTGTCGCACTCGGGGCCATGGCGATCTCCGAGCGCCGCGTCATCGCAGCGCTGCGAGGGTGAGAGCGAGAAGCAAGGAGCCGCCGTATGGCGATCGGGGAGATGGTGGCAACGGAACGGGTGCGGCTTCGTGCTGTCGATCCGGACGACGTCCCGCACCTGTGGGCGCTCGTGCAAGATCCGCTCGTCGCGCAGCGCTGGCGGACGATGGGGGCCAGCGTCTCTCCTGGTGAGTTCCAGGAATCGCTCTGGGCGGGCGTTCTCGTCCAACACCTTGCCGTCGATCAGCAGTCGGGTGAACGTGTGGCGTGGCTGATCTGCTACGACGCGAACCACCGGCATCTTCACGCGTCGTTCGCAGTGGTGGCGTTTCCCGCCTATAGCGGCTCCAGGGCGTTGCGAGATGCCATCCATCTCTTCATCGACTACCTGTTCGCCACGTGGCCTCTCCGCCAACTTCTCGTCGAGGTGCCCGAGTTCAACCTCCCGTCCGTTGCCGCGGCGTTGCGGCGGTTCGCCGAACACGTCGGGTCGATCCCGGAGTACCTCTTCACGATGGACCGTTGGTGGAGCCTCGAGATCTTCACCATCAGGCGGGATGCTCGGCTCGAGGATGCCCGAGCGAGGCTCTCGCAACGCAGGGTGATGGTCGAGGCGGGGCCCTTCCAGTTCGAGCTCACGGATCCCCGTGAGCCGTGAAGGTCGGGACAGCGTGGCCGGCCGCGTGCGAGCGCTGGGGGTCACCCGGTGAGCCGGTCGAGCGCTTGGCGGAGCTCCTGGCGGTCGAAGACGTTGTCGAGCCGCTCGACGATCACCCCCGAGCGGTCGGCGACGAACAGGCACGGCTCGAACACCAGCCCGTAGGCGTCGACAACCGGCGCCAGCGTGGCGGTGGCCAGATCGCCCGTGGCGGCCGCGTCAGCCCAGACCTCGGCGTGGAGGAACTGCACCCCCGAACGTGAGCCGACCTCCTCGAGGAGCAGATTCAGGACCGGCCCGCAGGCTGTGCTGGTGCAGAACCGTGGCGTCGCCACCAGCAGCACCGTGGGCTCGGCGGCGGCCAGCGCCTCGGTGAGCGTCGGCTCGTGGAGCGGGCAGGGGGGCTCGTGGGTGCAGTAGGGCTCGACCCCGCGATGGTCGCTCGGCGTCGGGGTGTCGACCGGCACCATCTGGTGGCCTGCTTGGGGCAGCGGCACCTGGTCGGCGGTGTCCACCTGCACCGCCTGGCGGCGGGTGCCACCGTCGATGTCGGCGGTGATCTGGTAGAGGCCGGGGGTGGCGAAGGTGGTGCGCAGGGGGAAGTATGGGTACGGCACGCCGTCGCGGTGCGCAGCCACCCGCACGGGCTCCCCGACGGGCTGGTCGCTCTCGTCCCGCACGTGGAACGTGAGCTCGTCCGGCACGTCCGTGGCCCGTGCGCCGTCACTCGTGACCAGGGCGAAGGTCAGCCGCTGTTCGGTGCCGGCCACGAGGTAGCCGCCCCGGAACTCGAAGTTCGCCACCAGCTCGCGCTGGCCCTCTCTCAGCGGCTCGAGGCTCACGGTTCCCTCTTGACGGGATTCCCCGGTCTTCCCGCAGGCGGCGAGGACCGCCAGGCCCGCCGAGCCGGCGAGGAACGAGCGCCTGCTGAGCCGCCGGGGCTCGGCCCGGGGCCCGACCCGAGGCTCGGCCACGCCTCCTGCGATGCGGCGGCGCTGCGGTTCGGGAGCCACGAGTGGTGAACCTATCCTCGCTCCGGTGAGCAATGGTCGCGCCACGGGCGGAGCGATGGGGCAGCGGGCATGGGGGTGACGTTCCTGGTCGACGGCCGGGAGGTCACCCTGGACGACGAGGACTGCTCGTTGCTCGAGGCGCTGCGCGACCGGCTCGGGGTTCGAGCTCCCAAGGACGGTTGCAGCCCGCAGGGCCAGTGCGGCTGCTGCACCGTGCTCGTGGACGGCGCCCCGCGGGTGTCGTGCGTGACCCCGCTGCGCCGGGTGGCCGGCCGTTCGGTGACCACGGTCGAGGGGCTGCCCGACGCCGATCGCCTGGCGTGGGGCGAGGCGTTCTGCGCCACGGGGGGCAGCCAGTGTGGCTTCTGCACCCCGGGCATCGTGGTGCGGCTGGAGTCGCTCCGCCGCAAGGGTGTCCCGGCCGGCGACCGCGCGGCGATCGAGCGGGCTCTCGCCGCCCACCTGTGCCGCTGCACCGGCTGGCAGACCATCGTCGAGGCCTACGCCGCGTTCGGCTCGGCCTCCCCTGAGGGCCGGGACCTGGCCGCGGCCGCCCGCCGAGCCGAGCTGGAGGGCGGCACGCCTCAGCGGGTGGCCCCGGAGGTGTCGCTCGGCCAGGGCGGGTTCGCGGACGACACCGCCCCGGCGGGCGCGCTGGTCGCCGTGCGTGATCAGCGTGGCGGGTGGGCGCTGGGCGAGACCCTCGCCGAGGCTCGGCGCGCGGGCGGCAAGGTGCAGGGCCGCCGCACCACCGCAGGGCTGCACCACCCCCTCGAGGTGCCACCGGGCGACTGGGAGGTGACCCTGCGCACCACGTGGGTCGAACCTGCGTATCTGGAGACCGACGCGTCGTGGTGTCTGCCGGGAGGCGAGCCCGCGTCGCCGCTGGCGAACGGAGGCGCGTTCGGCGGCAAGCTCGCCAGCGAGGTGGCCGCGGTGGCCCGGCGCCTCGCCGACGAGCACGGTCGGGCGGTGCGGGTGCTGCTCTCCCGCGAGGACGTGGTGCGCCGCGGCCCCAAGCGGCCACCGATCGCGGCTGGTGTGCGCCGTGACGGCACCGGGGTGGTGCGGGTCGTGGCCACGCCGGGCATCCGGGAACGGATCGGGGCGCTGGCGCCGGGCTTGGAGGTCGAGCAGGTGGCCGTGCCGGGTCCGCCGACCTCGGTCGCGCTGCGGGCCGCGGGCTGGGCCGAGGCGGCGGTCCTGCTCGCCGGGGCCCGCGGGCGGGTGGAGCCGGTGCGGTCACCCTCGGGAGCGGAAGCCGAAGCGCAGCTCGGGCCGGACGGTCGGGTGCGGGTGCGGGTCCGATGTGGGGACCCGCTCGATGAGATCGTGCTGCGCTCCTACTGCATTGGCGCGGCCCACATGGCGCTCGGGTGGGTCACCTCGGAGGGGATCGCCGTCGACGAGGAGGGCGAGCCACACGATCTCACGATCCGCTCCTTCGGGGTGCTGCGAGCCAGCGACACGCCGCCCGTGGAGGTCGAGATCGACGATGATGGCGGTGAGCCGGTCAACGGGTCCGATGCGGTGTTCGCGGCGGTGGCCGCTGCGGCCTGGCTCGCACAGGGATGCCCGCCCGAGTGGCCTACCGGGCGCGGTGTGGGACGATGACCAGATGACCACGCCCATCGGTCCCTACACCTCCATCGTGCGTGCCGGCGACCTGCTGGTGGTCTCGGGTCAGGTGGGCGTCAGAGACGGCGCCATGGTGCCCGGCGGGGTGGCCGCCGAGACCCGCCAGGCGATCGACAACATCGCTGCGCTGCTCGCCACGGAGGGGGCGTCGCTCGCGGACGTGGTCAAGACCACCGTCTTCTTGCGCCACATGCGGGACTTCGCCCTGATGAACGAGGCCTACGCGGAGATCTTCGGGGAGACCCGGCCGGCTCGCTCGACTGTCGCCGTGGTGGAGTTGCCCGCGCTCGCTCTGGTGGAGATCGAGGCCTGGGCCTACCGGCCCCGATCTTGAGCGGTCTTGGAGCGCAGCGGCGGGATCGGCCATGATGGCCCTGTGATCGGCGCCGTTGCGATCGTCGTCATCCTCGTGGTGGTAATCCCCGTGTTGGTGCTGATGAGCTCCGCTGTCCTGGCCGGCGTGCTCGGCTGGCTGTTGAAGGCAGAGGTCGACGAGCACTACGAGGGCACGGAGTACCTCGAGCTAGCCGGCTGACCCGCTGAGCTGCAGCCCCGTCCCTCCCCCTCCCGCCTCCCCCCCTCCCGAGCTGTTCATGGATCCGCGGCCGCTAGCCGCGTGCGGGTGAACAGTTGCGGAGGGGCGGGTCGCCAACGGAGGATCAGACGTTCCAGCGGCTCTGACCGAATCGGTAGCCGACCGAGCGCACAGTCTGGATGAGACCAGCGTGTTCCTCCCCGAGCTTGGCTCGGAGCCGGCGAATGTGGACGTCGACGGTGCGGGCCCCGCCGTAGTACTCGTAGCCCCACACCCTTGACAGCAGTGTTTCACGGGTGAAGACCTTGCCGGGGTGGGAGGCGAGGAACTTGAGCAGCTCGTACTCCATGTAGGTGAGATCGAGCGGGCGGCCATCGATTGCGGCCTGGTAGGTCTCGAGGTTGAGCACCAGCCCGGCGTACTCCACCAGCTCCGGGCGGGTACCGCGCCCGGTACGCCAGAACAGATGCTTGAGTCGGGCTTCCAGCTCTCGTGGATGGAACGGCGTGAGGCAGAAGTCGTCGAAGAGGTCGTCGCGCAGCTCCAGGTCGGTGAGCTGGGTGCCGTTGACGAGCAGCAGCACCGGCTCGAGGGGCACGTCCCGCTTGCGCAACGCCCGGCACACGGCGAACGCGCCCTCCGGGTCCCGGTCAGCGCACACGATCGCTCCCGCCCAACCGTCGTGCGGCTCGTGGCGGGTGATACCACTCTCGTCCCCGACCGACTTCCACGGGTAGCCGCTGAGGTCGAGCGCCTGGGCCAGCTCGGGCGGCGCCGGATCCGGGAAGAGCAGCAGCGGTTCCATCGGTCGCCGTCAGAGGTTGGGCAGGTATCGATCCAGCTCGAACTGGGTCACCTGGGACTTGTACGCGAACCACTCGGCCCGCTTGTTCCGCAGGAACCACTCGAAGATGTGCTCGCCCAGCGCCTCGGCCACCAGCTCGGACTCCTCCATGAGATCGAGCGCGTCGGAGAGGGACTGAGGGAGCGGTTGGATGCCTTCGGCGGCGCGCTCTTCGGGGGTCATCTCGAAGACGTTGGTCGACGACTCTGATGGGAGCTCGTAGCCCCCTTCGATCCCCCGCAGCCCGGCCGCGAGGATCACCGAGAATGCCAGGTACGGGTTGCACGCAGGGTCAGGGGCGCGGTACTCGATGCGGGTGGAGGACTCTTTGCCTCGCTTCGTGACCGGCACACGGACGAGAGCAGAGCGGTTGTTGCGAGCCCAGGTGACATACACCGGCGCCTCGTAGCCCACGATGAGCCGCTTGTAGGAGTTCACGATCTGGTTGGTCACCGCCGTGATCTCGCCGGCGTGATGCAGCAACCCCGCGATGAACCCCCGGGCCACCTTCGACAGGCCGTACTGGTCGCCGGGCTCGTGGAAGGCGTTGCGATCACCCTCGAACAGCGACATGTGGGTGTGCATGCCCGATCCCTGCACTCCGGCGAGGGGCTTGGGCATGAAGGTCGCGTACGCCCCTTGTTCGAGAGCGATCTCGCGGACCACGAGCCGGAATGTCATGACATTGTCAGCCATGCTCAGCGCATCGGTGTAGCGCAGGTCGATCTCGTGCTGGCTGGGCGCGTCCTCGTGGAACGAGTACTCGACCGGGATGCCCATCGCCTCGAGCACCTGCAGGGTGCGCTTGCGCAGGTCGCTGGCCACATCGGCGGTGGTGAGGTCGAAGTAGGAGCCGGAATCGAGTGGTCGCGGGAGGTGGGACGGGTCCCCATCCTCGAAGTAGAAGAACTCCATCTCCGGGGCGACCATGAACGAGAAGCCCTTCTCCCGGGCCCGGTCGAGGTTGCGCTTGAGCACCTGGCGGGGGTCGCCTTCGAACGGCGTGCCGTCGTGGTTCAGGATGTCGCAGAACATGCGGGCCGAGACGTCCTCGCGATCGCCCCACGGGAGCAACTCGAAGGTGTTCGGGTCGGGCTTGGCGAGCACGTCGCTCTCCTGTACCCGGCTGAAGCCGTCGATGGCGGAGCCATCGAAGTGCATGCCCTCGTCGAAGGCGTTCTCGAGCTCTGCCGGGGAGATGGCGACCGACTTGAGCTGGCCGAGCACGTCGGTGAACCACAGGCGGATGAGCCGTACCCCGCGCTCTTCCACCGTTCGGAGCACGTAGTCCTGCTGGCGTTCCATGGCCGCATGTTTACACGGGTCGCGCGGTGCCCGGCCGAGCCCCTTCCGTGTTCACATAGCGTTCACATTCGGGAAAAGGCCGGGAAACAGCGTCTTGCGAACCTGCTCGCACCCCGCACGATCGCGCGGGCGAACCGTCCCGAATCAACGTCGGCTGCGCTGGGACCGTGGAACGCCGACCGGACCTGTGAGTAGGAGACCTCGTGAGCTACAGGGCTGAGTACATCTGGATCGACGGCACCGAGCCCACACCGCTGCTGCGGTCGAAGACCAAGATCATCCCCAGCGGTGAGGAGCCCGGCATCTGGGGCTTCGACGGGTCGAGCACCAACCAGGCTCCGGGCAGTGCCTCGGACTGCGTGTTGCGACCGGTGTTCGTGTGCCCCGATCCGATCCGGGGCGGGGATGACAAGCTGGTGATGTGCGAGGTGCTGCTGACCGACTTCACCCCGCATCCCACCAATACCCGGGCGGCATGCGTGGCGGCGGCCGAGAAGTACGCGGACCAGGAGCCGCTGTTCGGCATCGAGCAGGAGTACACGTTCCTGAAGGACGGGCGCCCGCTGGGCTGGCCGCAGGGCGGGTTCCCGGGTCCACAGGGGCCGTACTACTGCGGTGTGGGCGCGGACGAGATCTGGGGGCGCGACATCGTCGAGGCCCACACCAAGGCGTGCATGGACGCGGGCCTGCACATCTCGGGGACGAACGCCGAGGTGATGATGGGCCAGTGGGAGTTCCAGATCGGGCCGGTCGCCCCACCCCAGGTGGCAGACGAGCTGTACGTGGCCCGGTGGCTGCTGTACCGCATCGCTGAGGACTTCGACGTCGCGGTGACCATCGACCCCAAGCCCATGCCTGGTGACTGGAACGGCGCCGGTGCCCACACCAACTTCTCCACCAACAAGATGCGCGAGAGCTACGACGCGATCATCACCGCCTGCGAGGCGCTGGGGAAGAACGCTACGGAGCACATCGAGAACTACGGCGCGGGTGTCGAGCGGCGGCTGACGGGCTTGCACGAGACGGCGCCGTGGACCGAGTTCAGCTACGGCGTGTCGGACCGGGGTGCTTCCGTACGTATTCCCTGGCAGGTGGAGAAGGAAGGCAAGGGCTACATCGAGGATCGGCGCCCCAACGCCAACTGCGATCCGTACACGGTGACCCGCCTCATCGTCGAGACCTGCTGCGGCGCGCTGGCGAGCTGACGTTTCGCGACGCCCGCCGCTCGATCGATCTGGATCGGCGGATCCTCGGCGGCCCCTCCGATACCCCGGCGGCGCGGGTGGGGAGGGGCCGCTAGTGTCCTTCCGACCCGTGCCGTGCACGGGGCTGGCGCCGGTGCGATGCCGGCGGTGGTCACGCGCTGAGCGATCAACGCGCTGAGCGATCTGAGGAAAGGAAGCTGCCTTGCAGGAACGCACTCCCGATGAGGTCCTCGCGCTGGTCGAGAGCGAGGGATGCGAGTTCGTCGACTTCCGGTTCTCGGACCTGCCCGGGATCATGCAGCACGTCACCATCCCGGCTCGGCTGCTCGGTGAGAGCCACTTCACCGAAGGCCACGGCTTCGACGGGTCGTCGATCCGCGGGTTCCAGGAGATCCAGGAATCCGACATGGTGCTGATCGCGGATCCGAATACCTGCTACATCGATCCGTTCATGCGACGGAAGACGGCGGTCATCCACTGCTTCGTGGCCGACCCCGTCACCGGCGAGAGCTACTCGCGCGATCCCCGCTACGTCGCCCAGAAGGCGGAGGCATACCTGCGTTCGACCGGTATCGCTGACACCGCGTACTTCGGTCCCGAGTCCGAGTTCTTCGTGTTCGATGACGTTCGCTTCGATACCCGGGCCAACGAGTCCTACTACTTCGTCGACTCGGTGGAGGGCATCTGGAACACCGGCGCCGACGAGCTGCCCGGGAACCTCGGCTACAAGCCACGCACCAAGCAGGGCTACTTCCCGGTGCCGCCGACCGATCACTACCAGGACCTGCGCTCGGAGATGGCCGCCACCCTCCACGAGGTGGGCATCGAGACCGAGCTGCACCATCACGAGGTGGCGAGCGGCGGCCAGGGAGAGATCGGCATGCGCTTCTCGACCTTGCTCGACCAGGCCGATCAGCTGATGACCTTCAAGTACGTGCTGAAAGGTGTCGCCTGGCAGGCGGGCAAGTCGCTGACGTTCATGCCGAAGCCGCTGTTCGAGGACAACGGCTCGGGCATGCACACACACCAGTCGCTGTGGAAAGGCGGCGAGCCGCTGTTCTACGACGAAGCGGGTTACGCGGGGCTGTCCGACATCGCCCGCTGGTACATCGGTGGGCTTCTCCACCATGCGCACGCGGTGATCGCGTTCACGAACCCGACCACGAACAGCTTCAAGCGCCTGGTGCCCGGTTACGAGGCCCCGGTCAACCTCGTGTACAGCCAGCGCAACCGCTCAGCTGCCTGCCGTATCCCGCTGGCGTCGCAGAGCCCCAAGGCCAAGCGCATCGAGTTCCGCTGCCCTGACAGCACGGCGAACCCGTACCTGGCGTTCTCGGCGATGCTGCTCGCGGGCCTCGACGGCATCCAGAACCGCATCGAGCCCCCCGCGCCGGTCGACAAGGACCTCTACGACCTGCCGCCCGAGGAGCTGGCGAAGGTGCCGCAGGTGCCGGCATCGCTCGACGAGGCGTTGCGGGCGCTGGAGGACGACCAGGACTTCTTGAAGGTGGGCGGGGTGTTCACCGACGACCTGATCGAGACCTGGATCGAGTACAAGCGCCGCAACGAGATCGACGCCATCCGCTTGCGCCCGCACCCCTACGAGTTCGCCCTCTACTACGACATCTAGGTCGGGGGATCAGTCGCTCCGCAGGTCAGGGGTCGTTTCTGGCGCCTCACCTGCGGAAGCGCCCGTGCGGGGCACCGAGTCCATACCGAACGAGATCTGCCACCACTAGGGCATCGCGCGCCTGGGTCGCCGTGTCGATCTCGTCTCTCGCCGGGCATTTCACGCGCGCCTTCGAGACGCCGTACTGGCCGAAGCCCGTGTGCTCTATGCAGCGTGAGCTCCTGCTGATCGGCGAGATGATCGGGGCCGCCGAGCGATTTGGTCAGGCGTATGCCGCCGTCGCTTGGCCATGTCGTGGTCCTCCTTCGCCCCATCCTGGGGCAACGGACTCGCACAACAGGTGGACCACTACAGGGGGCTCAGCGCAGCAGGGCTCGGTCCCGTCACCTAGCCTGGCGCCAGCGGGCCGAGGTCCCGACTGCTGGAAGTGAGAAGAAACAGGAAGGACTGCTGGAAGTGAGAAGAGACACGAAGCGAGGCCTCAAGGCCTTGATGGTCACGGCGGCTCTGCTCGCTCCAGCGGGCGTGCTCGCCAGCTCCGCTGGCGCTGCCGTCAACACCTACAGCGGTGTGCTCGACGACAGCGATCCGACGATGCCCGTCGTGCCCCTCATCTCGACGCCGAACTGCACCGGCAGCACCACACCCGTCAGCGTGCACTACGAGGTCATCCCGTTCACGAACGCGGTCGGTGGGACGTACACCTTCATGGAGCAGGGATCGACCACGGCGGACATCGCCCTGTACGTCATGGAAGGTGGCTTCGACCCCAACGACCCGCTCCCCACCTGTGCGGCGGCTAGCAACACGAATCCCATCAACCTCAGCTTCGACTTCACCGAGGGCACCGACTACTACGTCGTGATCATCGACGACACCTTCGGCCAGCTCGGGGGCAGCTGGGGGCTGCAGGTGACCCAGCCTGATCCGCCGACCACCACGACATCCACCTCGCCCACCACGACCGCGGCCCCCACCACGACCACCACCGCTCCCGCGTCGACGTCCACCACCGCCCAGCCGGCCGCGGCTCAGGTGACCCAACCTCGCTTCACGGGCTGATGCACCGGCTCGAACTGGGGGGGCGTGGCGGAGCCATGACCTCCCGCCGAGCAGGTCGCCGACGGGCTCCTGATCCCCGGCCCCCGGCCGGAGGACTCGCTAGGGTGCTCCCATGACGTACGGCTCTGAGTCGCGCCCGCTCCTTCGGCACGCCGTGGCAGCGATCGCCGGGGTCGTCGCCGCAGGCGTGCTCGTCGCCTCGCCGGCGGTCGCCCACACCGGTCTGTCCACGCACGGGGTCTTCGACGGACTGACCCATCCCTTGACCGGGGGCGACCACCTGCTGGCCATGGTCGCCGTGGGCGTGCTCGCCGCGCTCACTCCCGATCGGCGGATCGCCTGGCTGACGCCGGCGGGTTTCCTGGCAGGGATGGTCGTGGGTGGCGTGGCAGGGATCGTGGAGGTCGCGGCTCCCTTCAACGAGCTCGCCATCGCGGTGTCGTTGGTGGCACTCGGGGCTTTGATCGTCATCAGGTCCGACGGGCGGGGGCTCTGGCTGCCCGTCGTGGCAGCGGTGATCGGGACGTTGCACGGGTACGCGCACGGCGCCGAGCTACCAAATGGCACCGCAGCTCTCGGCTACGTCGCCGGCTTCGTGACCTCCACGGCGTTGTTGCACCTCGGCGGGGTGGGGATCGGCCTGCAGCTGCGGAAGGCCTCGGCCCTGAGGGTGGCCGCTGGGACGCTGGTCTCCGGCGTCGGGGTGCTGCTGCTGGTGTCACCCTAGGTGAGAGCCGTGGAGCGATGAGCGAGCGCACCGACGTGGTGACCGCCCTGCGGCACCAGCAAGCGGAGCTGGAGTCGCTCGTCGACCACCTGAGCGAGGCGCGGCCACCGGCCCTGATGGCGCTGACGTGCTTCGCCTGATCCGCACCTACGCCTGAGACGGCGCGGTCACCCCTGCTGCCCGTAGAACACCCGCTCCACGACCCGGCGAGCTCGCCGGGTCACCCGCCGGTAGCGCTCACGCAGCTCGGTCGGGGTGGTGTCGAGTGAGCGGGCCAGCCAGCGCAACGGCTCCGGCTGGGTGGGCAGCGAGTTGCTCGGCGCGCTGTTCACCAGGAACCAGCGGTTGCGCACCTCGCCGCAGTAGCGGTACGCCTCGGCCAGCACGTCGGCGTCGGAGCCGTCGAGCACGTCGGCTCGTTCGAGAGCGGCGAGGGCGGGCAGGGTGCCCGTGGCGCGTACGCCGGAGCGAAGCTGGAGCATCTGGGCGGTGAACTCCACGTCCGACAGCGACCCTCGGCCGAGCTTGAGGTGGAACAGCGGGTCTTCACCCGGCGGGATCCGTTCGTTCTCCACCCGAGCCTTCATGCGGCGGATCTCCAGCACCTCGTCGGGTGTGAGGCCGGTGCCCCACACCCGCGGCTCCAGCGCGCCGAGCAGTCGCTCGGCGAGGTCGAGATCGCCGGCGACGGGTCGGGCCCGGACCATCGCCTGCCGTTCCCAGGTCTGCGCGTAGTCACGCCAATAGGACAGGAAGCCGTCGAAGCTGCGAGCGAGGGGCCCTTGCTTGCCCTCGGGTCGGAGGTCGGCGTCGACCTCGAAGATGCGCTCGGCGGGGGTGGAGCCACCGACGAAGCGCACCATCCGGGTGGCGACCCGGCTCGCCTCTTCGGTCGCGGTCGTCGACGTGCCCTCGTAGACGAACAGCACGTCGAGATCGCTCGGGTACGAGAGCTCCGTCCCTCCGAACCGGCCCATACCGATCACCGCGAACGGCACCTGGGGGTCGAGGCTGGCGAGGGCGGCTTCGAGGGTCGCCTCCGCGAGCCGGGTCAGATCCTCACCCACCGTCTCGAGCGACGCGTGCCCGAAGATGTCGCGGGCCGCGATGCCGAGCAGGTGGCGATCCTTCCAGCGCCGGAGCGCTTCCTGCCGATCTGCGAGGTCGCCCCGCCAGGCGATCGCGGCGCGCGCACTCGCCACCAGCTGGTCGCGGGGAAGCGTTAGGAGCCGTTCCTCGTAGGGCAGCCGGGCCACCAGGTCGGGGTTGTGGGCGATGGTGTCGCCGAGCAGCCGGCTCGTGCCCACCAGGGTGCAGAGGCGCTGCGCCACCTCGGCCGAGTCGCGGAATGCTTCGACCAGCAGGCGTGTGCGCTCGGCGGTGCCGAATAGGTTCCGCAGCACGAGCAGCCCGAGGTCGGGGTCGGGCGAGGTCGAGAGCCAGTCGAGCAGCAACGGGAGGAGCTGCTGCATGAGCCGGCTCGAGCGGTTGAGGCCACGGGTCAACTCGCGCACCGCGGCCTGGGTGCGCTTCGCGTCGGTGAAGCCGAACGCCGTGAGCCGCTCCACCGCGGCCTCGGGGCTCATCGCTTCGGTGGCGCCCGCGAACGCCTCGAGCAGGGGTCGGAAGTAGATGCGTTCGTGGATCGAGCGGACGGTGACCTGGCGCCGGCGGAGATCCGAACGGAGCCGCTCGACGGCGGTCCCCTCCACCGAGTCCCGGTACCCCAGGACCCGGGCGAGCTGGTCCACCGCAGCCTCGTTGGTGGGAAGGGTGTGGACCTGCTGATCGTCGACGAGCTGCAGGCGGTGCTCGACCGCCCGGTAGAAGCGGTACGACTGCCCGAGCAGGTTGGCGTCGTCGTCGCCGATGTAGTCCGCCGCGGCCAGCTCGCGGAGCGTGGCGAGGGTGTTGGGTGAGCGAAGCGAGGGGTCCGTATGGCCGTGGACCAGTTGGAGGAGCTGCACGGTGAACTCGATGTCACGGATGCCGCCCGGGCCGCGCTTGATCTCCCGATCGGCCAGCCCTCGCTTGGTGACCTCAGCCTCGGCGCGCCGCTTCATGGTCCGCAGCGAGCGCAGGTCGTCGGCGCTGAAGGGGCGTGACCACAGCCATCGTTGCGCGGTGTCGTGCCAGCGTCGGCCCAGGGCCGCGTCGCCGGCCACCGGCACGGCCTTGAGCAGTGCCTGGAACTCCCACGGCTCGGCCCACCGGTCCCAGTAGGCCTCGTAGGAGTCGATGCTGCGCACGAGCGGGCCGTCACGCCCCTCGGGACGGAGGTTGGCGTCGACCCGGAAGCACTGCTTGGCGATGCCCATGACCTGGCGGGCCAACGGCTCGATGTCCTCGCGGCGGCCCTCGCTCACGAAGACAACGTCGATGTCGCTCGAGTAGTTGAGTTCCTGGCCGCCGAGCTTGCCCATGCCGATGACGGCCAACCCTTCGGCGACGCTCATCAGGCACGCCGACTCGAGCACATCGGCCGCCAGCCGCGTCAGTGCTTGGCCGGTCGCTTCCAGATCGTCGAGTCCGGTGAGGTCGCGAGCGGCGATGCGCAGGTACTCGAGCTGCTTCCAGTGGACGAGGTGCTCGACGGTGGCGTTGTCGACCGGAGGTCGGGCGTCGAGATCGGCGAGGAGCTCCCGTGCGTCAGGGTGCCCTTCGAGGAGCCTGGTCAGTGAGCGACTGGCGGCCACCACCGCCAGCAGTGAGCGGCGCATCCGGTCGTCCTCGCACAGCCGGTCGAGAAGGTCGGGGTCAGCCTCCACCATGCGCTCGAGCGCAGCTCGCACGAACGCGGGCGCGGCCGACCGCTCGATCTCGTCGTCGAACCCCACATGGCCGATCCGTCCCGGCTTCGACGCTGGCGTGCGCGACACCGGGGCCAGGCTAGGCGGCAGAGGCCACCGGTAGCCTGGCTGCTCATGCGACGGGTCCGCATCGCCTGCGCTCAGCTCAACGTCGTGGTCGGTGACCTCGATGGCAACGCCGAGCGGATCGCCGAGTGGATCCAGGCGGCCGAGACCGACGGGTGCGACCTGGTCGCCTTCCCCGAGCTGGCGCTCACGGGCTACCCACCGGAGGACCTCCTGCTGAAGCCGGGCTTCGTGGAGGACAACCTCGAAGCCCTCCACCGCATCGTGCGCCGGGTCGGGCGCTGCGCAGCGGTGATCGGTTTCGTCGACCGTGACCCGGAGGGCCTCTACAACGCGGTCGCCGTTTGTGCAGGCGGCCGGATCCGGGGCGTGTACCGCAAGCGGCGCCTACCCAACTACGCGGTGTTCGACGAGCAGCGCTACTTCGAGGAGGGTCGTGAGCCGCTCCAGCTCTACGAGATCGGCGGGGTGCGGGTGGGGGTGTCGATCTGCGAGGACGCGTGGGCGCCGGGCGGGCCGATCGCGCAGCTCAGCCGTGGCGGCGCGGAGCTGATCGTCAACGTGAACGGTTCGCCCTACCACGCTGGCAAGGTGCGCCAGCGGGAGGAGATGCTCGCGGCTCGGGCTGATGAGGCCGACTGCCCCATCGTCTACGTGAACATGGTCGGTGGCCAGGACGAGCTGGTCTTCGACGGTGCGTCCTTCGTCGTGACCAACGACGGGGATGTCGTCACCCGGGCCGGCCAGTACACGGAGGAGCTGTTCATCACTGATCTCGAGGTACCGAGCCGGCCATGGTCGGAGGCGGCGCTGCCGATCGAGATGGTCACTCGGGAATCCGCCGCCACCGGTCCGGTGCTGGTCGCGGTGCCGGCCGAGCCGCTCGAACGGTGGGCGGAGGTCTACGGGGCGCTGGTGGCCGGCACCCGGGACTACGTCCGCAAGAACGGTTTCCGCGAGGTGGTGCTCGGCCTGTCAGGGGGCATCGACTCGTCGCTTGTCGCCGCGGTGGCGGTGGACGCGCTCGGCGCCGATCGGGTGCACGGTGTGCTCATGCCGTCGCGCTACTCCTCCGCCCACTCGATCAGCGACGCCGAGCAGCTCTGCGCCAACCTCGGCATCGAGCACCGCACCATCGTCATCGAGCCGGCGTTCGAGGCCTTCCTCCAGATGCTCGCCCCATCGTTCGGTGAACGACCGGCGGACACCACCGAGGAGAACATCCAGCCTCGGATCCGTGGCACCCTTCTGATGGCTCTGTCCAACAAGTTCGGGTGGTTGGTCCTCACGACGGGCAACAAGAGCGAGATGGCGGTGGGGTACGCCACGCTGTATGGCGACATGGCCGGTGGGTTCGCGGTCATCAAGGACGTCCCCAAGACCTGGGTGTTCGAGCTCTGCCGCGACCTGAACCGTCGAGCCGGCCGGGAGATCATCCCTCAGACGGTGATCGACAAGCCGCCGTCGGCCGAGTTGCGGCCGGACCAGCTCGACACCGACAGCCTGCCGCCGTACGACCAGCTCGATCCGATCCTCGAGGCCTACATCGAGCACGACCGCACGGCCGGCGAGCTGATCGAGCTCGGGTTCGACCCGCAGCTCGTCCGTCGGGTCGTCCGGCTCGTCGACCTCGCCGAGTACAAGCGTCGCCAGGCGCCACCGGGGGTACGGGTCACCACCAAGGCGTTCGGGAAGGACCGCCGCCTGCCGATCACCAACGGGTACCGCGGCTGATCGGATCAGTACACTCGCTTCGAGCAGCGGTCGTAGCCAGCCGAACGCTCGGACTCACACAAGGGGGACGTGTGGCCGATCCGGACAAACCGAGGGCGGCATTCGCACCATGGGATCGGCGGGAGCTTCCGGGCCTGTTCGGCGTCGAGGAGTCGGCCAAGCGAATCGGCCACTACAAGTGGATCGAGATGCGGCTGTTCGAGGTGTTGGGCGGCTGGGTGGCCACGGTTCCCGAACTCGACGTGAAGCTGCGCCTCGGCACCCACTGCTACCACCATGCGTGGCACGCGGAGCTCTGGCACAAGCGGCTGCCCGAGCTGCGCGAGATGAACCCGGACCGCCTGACCGTGCCGCCCAACGACGAGTTGGTGGCATTCGTGGACGCGATGAGTGAGCCGGAAGCGCCGGGCGAGACCATCGAGAAGCTGGTCGGTGTGTACCGGGTGCTGATCCCCGCCAAGATCGCTGCGTACACCTTCCATCTGAACAACACCTCGACCATCACCGACGCGCCCACCATCCGCTCGCTCAAGTTCGTCCTGCAGGACGAGTTCGAAGACTGGCGTGACGGTGAGATGTTGCTGCAGTCGCTCATCGAGACCCCGACCGAGGTGGAGCGCGCGGCTGCGCACCAGGCGAGACTGCAGACGCTGCTGCTCGGCGCCGGGGGGATCGCCGGCCCGGGGTCGATCGGCTCGGTCGAGCCCACGGAGGAGGTCACGTCGTGAAGAAGCACTTGCCTGCTCAGGAGCTCGCTCGTGAGCGCCGATTCGTGCGCAGCGACATCGTCGAACTGCGGTCGTCGTCTCCCCGGAGCGGTTCACGATGGTGTCGTTCGATGCGGGTGAGATCCGCTCCATCGTGGAGCGCCGGGCCCGTGAGAAACGGCCGTGTCGTCTCGGATGTGAACGCCGCGGGCCACCTCGAGCGGCTTGGTCGTCCGGCGCAACGCCAGCGCTGGCTCTACGCGTTCCGTACTCGGCATGGCTTCAGCGACGAGGTCGATCGGGCCTTCGAGCACCTGTGGCAGTCAGGCGGCCTGGCCTGGGGAGACATCGAGCGCTGCTCCGACGAGGCGCTCCGCCCCGTCGTCGGGGCCTGACCTCCCTCCGGTCGTCGGTCTCTCCGCCCGCAACGCAGCCACCGGAGGGTGCCCGAAACTGGATGGTGATGGTGGTCTCTCCTGGTGAAAAAGCGCCCTTGAAGGCTCAAGACCCTGGAAACCTGACCGAACCTAGGTAGAGACCGGCACGCCGAGTCGGGTTGGGCCTCTTGACCACCTCGGTATCGTAGGGAGAGCCCCGGACCGGGCACGGCGTCAGACATATCGCTTGCCACGGACCGTCCGGCCAGGTCAGTCAGGTCTGCCCGCCCGGCCAGTGGCCGCTGAACGAGAGGTGCACGTTGCCCAAAGAGCGTGTGGAGCGCGACGAAGAAGACCTCGTCCGGCTCTACCTCACTGACATCGGTCAGTACCCGTTGCTCACCAAGGACGACGAGGTTCGCTTGGCACAGGCCATCGAGGCCGGCAACGCCGCCCGGGCCGATCTCGAGGCCGGCGGCAAGGACCTCACCCCGGCCCGCAAGCGCGAGCTGCGCCGCCTCTTGCGCGAGGGCGAGGAGGCCGAGCGCACGTTCGTGCAGTCCAACCTCCGCCTCGTCGTCTCGATCGCCAAGAAGTACCAGGCCTCTGGCTTGCCCCTCCTCGATCTGATCCAGGAGGGCAACCTCGGCCTGATGCACGCGGTCGAGAAGTTCGACTGGCGGAAGGGCTTCAAGTTCTCCACGTACGCCACGTGGTGGATCCGCCAGGCGATCACCCGCGGCATCGCGAACACCGGTCGGACCATCCGGCTGCCCGTGCACGCAGGCGACACCTTGGCTCGTCTCCAGAAGGCACGTGCTCGCCTCGAGCTCAAGCTCGGGCGGCCGGCCACGCTGGCGGAGCTGTCGGCCGAGGTCGAGATGCCCGAGGACAAGGTCACCGAGGCGCTGCGTTTCGCTGCCGAGCCGCTCTCGCTTTCCGAGCCGCTGCGTGAAGACGGCGATGCGGAGCTGGGCGACGTGGTCGAAGACCGATCCGCGGAGTCGCCCTTCGAGGTTGCCGCGACCGCCTTGCTGCCGGAGGAGATCACCCGCCTGCTGAGCCCGCTCGACGAGCGCGAGCGTGAGATCCTCAAGCTCCGGTTCGGGCTCGATCGCGGCGAGCCTCGTACGCTCGAAGAGGTCGGCGAGCACTTCAACCTGACCCGCGAGCGCATCCGCCAGATCGAAGCCCGGGCCATGTCGAAGTTGCGCCACCCCTCGAGCGACACCGGTGCGCGCGACCTGCTCGCGGTCTAAGCGCAGCCGGATGCGAGGCGCGTCTGGCCGCTGCACGGACTCGACGCAGACCCTAAGCTGAGGCCATGAAGAAGCTGCTCGTCCTCATCGTCGTGGTCGCGCTCGCCGCTTTCGCGGTGAAGAAGCTCCAGGAGTCCTGAGCCTCCGGGCGAGCAGCGGCGCGAGCGCACGCTCGGCTCCGGCTCGCACCCGGGCCGCCCCGGTGGGCGGGGGAGGCGCTGGGCGTCGCCGTAGCAGCCACCACACGCCGCTGGCCACTGCGGCCGCGGTGAGGGTCGAGCCCACGACCACCACGGCGATGCGCGGCGGGGGCATGGGCACTCGTTCGCGAAGCGGAACCCCGATCCGGAACTGCCGCACCTCCCAGCCGCGCTGCCGCGCGACGCGGGCTAGCTCCCGGTCCGGGTTCACCGCGACGGGGTGGCCGACGGCTTCGAGCATCGGGAGATCGGTGATGGAGTCCGAGTAGGCGAAGCTGCGCTCGAGGTCGATGCCCTCAAGCTCTGCGATCCGGCGCATGGCTTCGGCCTTGTACGGACCGTAGGAGTAGAACTCGACGTCGCCGGTGTACCGCCCGTGCTCGTCGAGCCGGGCCCGGCTCGCGATCGCCTCGTCCACGCCCAGGTACACCGCGAGCGGTGCCACGATCTCCTCCGGTGAGGCCGACACGATGAAGACCCTCCGACCGGCCGCCCGATGTTCCCCAATGAGCGCGAGCGCTTCGTCGTAGACGATCGGCTCGATGACATCGGCGAGCGTCTCGCGCACCAGGGCGCTGACTCGAGCCTGATCCCAACCCTTGGTGATCCGAAGGGCCGATTCCCGGAACTTGCGCATGCGCTCTTCGTCTGCACCGAGGGTCTGGAACACCAGCTGACTCCAGAGCGCACGGGCCAGGAGCAAACGGGAGATCATGCCCGCTCGGAGCAGCGGCGGGCCGAAGGCCACCATCGACGCCTTCGCGATGACGGTCTTGTCCAGGTCGAAGAACGCCGCCTCCACCGGGGCGAGCATAGGGTCGCAGCCCCCGGCCGTCGCGTTGGGCACCGAGGTTCCGCGATGTCGTTCGTCACCTCTCGGACCCTTGTCCGCCACACCCGCTGTCGATAAGGTGGAGAGCGCTCTTCCCCCCCTGCTGGCGTCTGTGCTCGCGTCTCGGGGAGGGTCGAGATGTTCGTGTCCTGTTGGTCCGCCAAGGGCGGCTCGGGTACGACGGTGGTGGCGGTATCGCTCGCGCTGGTGCTGGCCCGCCACCGGCCCGACGGTGTCCTGTTCGTAGATACTCGCGGTGACGCACCCGCGGTGCTCGGCGTTCCCGAGCCGGATGGTCCCGGGCTGGCCGACTGGCTGGCCGCCGGCTCCGAGGTCCCCGCAGACGGTCTGGCCCGTATCCAGCACGGCATCGCCCCTGGCTTGGCCCTGATCGCCCGTGGCGACGGCCCGCTCGGCCGCCCTGATCGAGCGGAGGTGCTCGCGGCCGTGCTCGCTGCGGATCGCCGTGCCGTCGTGGTCGACTGCGGTCGGCTCGATCTGGAAGTCACCCGCGTGTTGGCCGCGTCATCGGTCCATTCGCTCCTGGTGACCCGACCCTGCTACCTGGCCTTGCGTCGTGCTGTGGCCTCACCCCTCCAGCCGTCCGCGCTGGTGGTGGTCGACGAGCCGGGCAGGGCGCTGTCCGCCGCGGACGTCGAGGAAGTCCTCGGTGTGCCCGTGGTGGCGAGGGTGCCCTACGACCCTGTGGTGGCAAGAGCCGTCGACGCCGGCTTGCTGGCGAGCCGCTTGCCCCGCGGACTCGAGCGGGCATTGAGGCACGCGGCATGAAGGCCGTCGATGACGTCGATGACGTCGTGCACGGCCGTCTGCTCGCGGATCACGGCCGGGATCTCACGAGCGCCCATCGGGGTGAGCTGCGGGCGCTGGCTCGTGCTGCTGCCCCGCTGCTGCCGGGTCGGGTGCTCGAGCAGGCGGTCGAGCGGGTTGAAGCGCGCATCCGGGGGCTCGGACCGCTCGAGCCCCTCCTGGCCGATCCGGGCATCTCCGAGGTGATGGTCAACGGCGGCGGCGCGGTCTGGGTCGAGCGTCACGGTGAACTGCTCGACACCGGGCTGCGACTCGATGAACCGACGGTGCTGCTGTTGATCGAGCGGGTGGTGTCACCGCTGGGCTTGCACGTCGACCGATCGAACCCGGTGGCCGACGCCCGCCTCGCCGACGGTTCCCGGGTGCACGCCATCATCCGACCGCTGGCGGTGGATGGGCCGTGCCTCACCATCAGGCGCTTCGGCGCCCGCAGGATCGAGCTGCACGAGGTCTGCGGCCCGGGTGTGGCGAGCCTGCTCCGGTGGGCCGTCGGTGCTCGGCTGAACATCCTGGTCGCGGGGGGTGCAGGAGCGGGCAAGACCACCCTCCTCAACGCGCTGGCTGCGTACGTGGCACCCGCGGAACGGGTGATCACGGTCGAGGACGCGGCGGAGCTCCGTCTGCCTGGCCCGCACGTGGTTCGTCTCGAGTCCCGTCCAGCGAATGCCGAGGGTGTCGGTGAGGTGCGCATCCGGGACCTGGTTCGCAGCGCGTTGCGCATGCGCCCTGATCGCCTGGTGGTGGGGGAGATTCGCGGCGGGGAGGCGCTCGACATGTTGCAGGCCATGAACACGGGCCACGACGGCTCGCTTTCGACGTGCCATGCCAACAGCCCCGCCGACGCCGTCCGGCGGGTCGAGACCCTGGTGTTGATGAGCGATGTGGCGCTCCCGCTCGCAGCGGTTCGCGAGCAGATCACCTCGGCCCTCGACCTCGTCGTGCAGGTGGCCCGCCGGCCAGGTGGCCGCCGGGCCGTGGTCGCGCTCGACGAGCTCGCCCCGAGACCGGCGACCGACGGCACGATCGGCACCAGGGCCCTCATGCGATCCGGGCGCCTCGAGGCGCTGCCACGCCGGCCGGCGCGTGGCGATGTGCCACCGCCCGATCCGGGCTGGGTGGGAGCGTGAGCGCCGCGGTGGTGGCGGGGGTGCTCGCTGCCGGTTCGGTGGTGCTGCCCGTGGTCACGATCGAGGGGGCCGTTCGGGGCATCGCTCGGGCGCGAGCGTTGGGGCGGCTCGACGAGGCAGGGCTCCGGGGTCGCCCCTCCGGCGGGCTCGTCGCCTGGTGGGGAATGCTCGTTGCGTCACTCGTCTCGCGGGCGGGCCGGCGGCGCCGGCTCACCGCAGCTGACCGGGCGCTCCCCGACTGGATCGAGGCCGCGGCTCGCGCCGTTCGCTCGGGCGCCTCGCTCGGCCAGGGGCTGGGCCTCGCCGCTCGAGCCGTTCGGGACACACCCCTCGGTTCGGACGCGGCCGTCCTCGCCCGTGACCTCTCGGAAGGGCGAACCGTGGCGGAGTCGATCGATCGTCTCCGCGGTGATTCCCCGAGCGAGGCCCGGCAGCTGGCCTGCCGCGCGCTGTCCCTCGTCGCTGAGCTCGGTGGACCGCCGGGCATGCTGCTCGACGGCATCAGCGCGACGCTCCGTGACCGCCTCGCGGCCAGTCGCGAGGCACGAGCGCTCGCCTCCCAGGCGAGGGCGTCGGCGGTGGTGATGGCCGTCGCTCCCGCGGCGTTCGCCGCGGTGGGAGCAGCGACCGACGGGCGTGTCGCCGCCTTCCTCGTCGGATCACCCCTCGGGTTGCTGTGCCTGGTGAGCGGACTGACCCTCGAGGCCGCGGGCGGGTGGTGGATGGCTCGGCTCGTCCGGAGCGCGTCAGCATGAGCGCTGCGGCCGTCGCGTTGCTGGTGGGTTGCATCGTTGCGCTGGTGCTCCGTGGTGTGGTGCCCGCTCGGCGACCGGCACGGGTTCGGGAGCTACGACCCCGGTGGGCTCGGCGAGAGAGGAGGGCGGTGGCGAGCGCAGCCGGGTGGTGGGCGAGCGCAACCACCTCTCTGGGTGCGACGCTGAGGCGACTGGCGGGCCGACGGGACGACGAGGTTGCTGCCCGTCGCCTCGGCGCCGCGGTGCTGGCCGGCGGAGTCGCTGCCTTCGTCCATCCGTTGGCAGGGCTCATCGCCGGATCCGCGGCCTGGGCGGTTCCGCTGTTGCGTGCGCGCTACGAGCAGCGGCGGCGCGAGCGTGAGGTCGTCGACGGGCTCCCCGACGTGGTCGACCTGTTCCGGCTCGCTGCCGGTGCCGGGCTGACGGTGGGCCATGCCGTGAGTGCGGTGAGCGACCGTGTCGACGGCCTGTACCGGACCGCGCTCGCGGAGGTCGTGCGCCTGATGCGACTCGGCGTCCCGCTGGCTGATGCGCTGGATGTGCTCCGGATGCTCGGTGATCCCGTGCTGCCCTTGCACCTCGCGCTGGTGTCGTCCGTGCGGGACGGTTCCCGTCTGGCAGAGCCGCTGAGAGGGGTCGCCGCGGAAGCGCGCGACATCCGTCGCCGGGCTGCCCAGGAGCGCGCCCGCCGCCTGCCCGTCCAGCTCCTCTTCCCCCTGGTGCTGTGCATCCTCCCTGCGTTCGGGCTCCTCACCGTGGTGCCCCTGTTGGCGGGGACCCTGCGCTCGCTGTCGTTCTGACCGCGGCGGGTCGCTCGGCACGCCGACCAGCGTGCCCTCTGGTCGGACCGGGCCCAGGCCCGGATCGGAAGAAGGGAGAGTTCCCATGCTCCAGTTGTTCGTTCGGTTCCAGGTGATGCTCGTCGGTCCGCGACGGAGCGACGAAGGTCAGACCACCGCCGAGTACGCCCTCGTGTTGCTCGGGGCGGCAGCGGTTGCCTTGCTGCTGGTCGGGTGGGCCACCAAGACCAACCGCGTCGGCAAGCTGCTCGACTTCGTGCTCGACCAGATCGTGGGGCGCGTCACGTGAGCCACCCGAGGAGGGGGGAGCTGGGCCAGGCGACGGTCGAGCTGGCGCTGCTCCTCCCCCTCGTCGCGGTGTTGGCGCTCGCGGTGGCACAGGTCGTGGTGGTGGGGTACCGGCAGGTGCTGGTCGTCCACGCGGCTCGTGAGGGGGCCCGCAGCGCCGCGGTCACCGATGTCGACCGGCTGGCGGCCGCCCGCCGGGGTGCCGAGCGGGCCGGTGGGCTCGACCCGAGCCGGCTCGACGTCGACATCCGGGTGGTCGGCGACCGGGTCGACGTCGAGGTGCGGTTCCATGAGCCCACCGATGTGCCGGTGGTCGGCCGGCTGGTCCCTGACCTGCAGCTCGCCGCGACCACGGCGATGCGCATCGAAGGGTCGCCGTGACCGGGTTGTCTCGGGGTTGGCTACTCAGCGGCCACCCGCTCGCCGCCAGCCCGCGGCCTAGCATGTCGGGGGCGATGCGACGGGTTGGCGGCCCGCTAAGAGGAGTGCGGAGGCAGGTTCCATGGCGACGATCACGGAGCAGTTGCAGTTGGCCAAGAGCACGAGCGGCTCGGCCACGATCGTCTTGCGTTCGGGTAAGACCATCAGTGGACCGGTCGAGGAGATCAGCCTCGCCGATGGTGTGGTCGTGGTCGATGGCTGGACGGTGCGCATGGACGAGATCGCCGGCACGCGCGCCGGGAACAGCGTCTCCGCCTGATCGCGTGGTGCCCGGGACCGGACGGGCTCACTGGCCGCTCAACCCAGCACGGCTCGCAATAGCGCGACCGCCCCCGCCTTGTCGAGTGGCTCGTTGCCGTTGCCACACTTCGGCGACTGCACGCACGAGGGGCAGCCGTCGGTGCAGCGGCAGGACTCGATGATCTCGAGCGTCGCCGCGAGGTGCCGGTCGGCCGCCCGGAACCCCAGCTCGGCGATGCCGGCGCCGCCGGGGTGACCGTCGTAGATAACGATGGTCGGCGCACCGGTCTCGGGGAGCAGCGGGGTGGAGACGCCTCCGACGTCCCAGCGGTCGCAGATGGCGAACAACGGCATGACGCCGATCGCCGCGTGCTCCACGGCGTGCAACGTCCCTGGCATCCGGGCAGGCGGGATCGCCGCATCATCGAGCACGTCGAGGCCGACCACGTACCAGAAGGCCCTGGTGATCAGCTGCGTCGGTGGAAGGTCGAGATCCTCTTGACCTAAAAGCTCCCCCGTGAACGCGTCGAAGCGCTTGTAGCCCACGACCCTCGAGCGGACGCGCACCATCCCCAATCCCAAACCGCTGCGACCGATCCGTCGGCCGTCGTCGGCGGCCAGCACAGCCAGCTCGGTCTCGGTGCGCGGCTGGGTGTACTCGCCGCACTCTGCGGGCTCCACGATCGCGACCCGATCCTCGAGGTCGAGGCTGTGGACCTGGTAGGCCGCCCCCTGGTGGAGGTAGATGGCGCCGGGGTGTACGAGGTGCACGGCGCGTGCCGTCTCGACCGTTCCCACGACCGTGCCATCGGGGCGCGCGATGCACAGCTCGCCGGTTCCACCGTTGCGTAGCCCCACCCCGTGGGCGGGCCACCCGGTGCCGGCCCAGTACGCCGCCGGCTCCGCCGGTCCCGGGCCTCGTCGAGGACGGAGCTTCAACCGGTCGTCGAGGACCAGCTGCCGAACACCGTCGTCGAGCTGATCGGGCCACCACCGTTCGTCCGTCGGGCGGAGCGGGAGCTCGTAGGCCGAGCAGGCGAGATGGGGGAGGAAGACGTAGGGGTTCGAGCGGTTGATGACCGCGGGCTCCGGCGGTCGGGTGAAGACGTCTTCCGGGTGCGACATGATCCATCGGTCGAGCTGATCCTCCCCTGCCACCAGCACGGTGACGGCCGTCGACGCACCCCGACCGGCGCGGCCGGCCTGCTGCCACATCGAGGCGATGGTGCCGGGGAACCCGTCGAGCACGCAGGCATCGAGGCCACCGATGTCGATGCCCAGTTCCAGCGCGCTGGTTGCCACCACGCCGCGCAGCTCGCCCTGGGACAGGAGGGCCTCGATCTCTCGGCGCTCTGCGGCCAGGTAGCCACCCCGGTACGGCCGCACGGTGTGGGCGAGATCTGCTGGCAGGTGGCGACGGATGTCGGCGGCCACGATCTCGGTGGCTTTGCGACTCCGGCAGAAGGCGATGGTGCGCACCCCCGACGACACGAGCTGCGCGGTGAGCCGGGCGGTCTCCCGGTTGGCGGATGGCGGGGGACCGTGTCGGTCCCCCGGTCCCGGTCTCGCGATCCCGCCGGCAGGGTCCCACAGTACGAAGATCCGCTCGCCGCGGGGCGAGCCGTCGTCGGTCACCGCGGTGACGTGTTTGCCGCACAGCTCGGTCGCCAGTCGCTCGGGTGTGCCGATCGTCGCCGACGTGAACACGAAGGTCGGATCGGAGCCGTAGTGGGCGCACAGCCGGCGGAGTCGGCGGAGCAGGTGGGCGACGTGCGTCCCGAAGATGCCCCGCATGGTGTGCAACTCGTCGACCACGACGTAGCGGAGCCGCATCAGGAACGTCGCCCACCGGGCATGGTGCGGGAGGACACCGACGTGGAGCATCTCGGGGTTCGTCAGCACCACGTTGGCGTGGGCGCGGACCCAGGAGCGGGCCTGCGGAGAGGTGTCGCCGTCGTAGGCTCCCGCCACCATCGGTGGGACAGCGAGCCGGGTGAGGGCCCGGAGTTGGTCCTGCGCCAGCGCCTTGGTGGGGTACAGCAGCAGGGCGGTTCCCGGTCTGCTGCGATCGCTGACCGCCTCGGCGATGGGCGCCTGGAAGCACAAGGACTTGCCGGAGGCGGTTCCCGTGGCGATGGCCACCGACCTGCCGGCGCGGATCAGCGCGATCGCCTGTGCCTGATGGCTCCAGAGGGCATCCACGCCGAGCCGCTCCCAGATCTCCCGAGGCAGCGGATCGGGGAGCGAGCCCAGGCGAGCCGGGCGGGCCGGCTGCCGTTCGACGTGCACCAGGCGCGGGTCGGAACCGATGACCGCGAGGAACGCTTCCAGGGCCTGTGAGGAGGCAACGTGCGGCCCGCTGTCGGCCGCCAGGGCGAAGGCCACCCCACGGATGATACGAGTCGCATCGACGTAATTACAGAGGTGCAGGATCAGGCACCCACCGTGCTCGTATACCCTCGGAGCGGTTCTCGTCCGAGGGCATGGGCTGGAAGGACACGTCGTGCTGTTCGATGTCGGGGTCTCCCACAGGGAGGGTTGGGTCGTGATCGCGGTCACGGGCGAGCTCGATGTCGCCACCGCGCCTCGGCTTCGCCAGGAGGCCATCCGCGTCGTGGCCGAGGGGAACCACCGGTTGGTGATCGATCTGGGTGGCGTCGACTTCCTGGACTCCACGGGCCTAGGGGTGATCATCGGGATCCTCAAGCGGGTCCGAAGCCACGACGGCGAGCTGGCAGTGGTCGGCCTGACGCCGAAGGTTCGCAAGGTCTTCGAGGTCACCCGGGTCCTCGAGATCCTGCCGACCTTCGACACGGTCGAGGAAGCGTTGGCGGGGGCCGATCGTGGCTGAGGTCGAGCTGGTGATCCCGGCCCGCGCCGCGTACCTGGCCCTCGCTCGGCAAGTGGTGGCGGCCGCAGCGTCCGTCGAGCCCACCTTCCGTGACGAGCGCATCGATGACCTGCGACTGGCCGTGTCCGAAGCGACCACGAACGCGATCGAAGCCCATGCCGATCTCTCCCGGGACGAGCAGATCCGCATCCGCTGCAACCTCGCCGACGATCGCATCGAGGTGGAGGTGCTCGACCGTGGCCCCGGCTTCGACCCCGAAGCCGTGGAGCAGGCCCCCGATCCCGAGCACCCGGAGCGGCTCGAATGGGAGCGCGGCCTCGGCCTTCCGCTCATGAGCGAGCTGGCCGACGAGACCGAGATACGTTCATCGGAGGGCGGCACTGCGGTACGGCTCGTCGTCTACAAGCCGCGCTGGGGCCACCAACCCGGCGCCTGAGCACGCACCTATGGATCAATCGACGACTGAACATCATCGCTGGAGTCTGACCTGGCTCGGGAGTGACCGCCTGCTGGCCAGGCGGGTCGCGCAACCCGTGGCCCGGTTCCTACGCATCGAAGCGGCGAGCGGCGTCCTGCTGCTGCTCGGCACCATCGTCGCGCTCATCTGGTTCAACGTGACCTCTCACGGCTACGAGTCCTTCTGGTCGACGGAGGCCGGCGTGTCGCTCGGCGGGTTCCACCTCGAGCTCACCTTGCATGAGTGGGTCAACGACGGCCTGATGGCGCTGTTCTTCTTCGTCGTCGGCCTGGAGATCAAGCGGGAGATGGTGACCGGCGAGCTGCGCGAACCGAAGGCCGCCGCGCTGCCGATCATCGCCGCCCTCGGCGGGATGCTGGCTCCGGCCATCATCTACAGCGCGGTGAACGTGGGTGGTGTGGGATCGAAGGGCTGGGCGATCCCCATGGCCACCGACATCGCCTTCGCGGTCGGGGTGGTCAGCCTCCTCGGATCGAAGGTGCCGGTCCAGCTCAAGCTGTTCCTCCTGACCCTGGCCGTGGCCGACGACCTGGGAGGGATCGCGGTCATCGCCACCTTCTACGCCTCCGGGATCTCGTTCGCGTGGCTCGCCGCGGCCCTCGGTTCACTGGCGGCCATGTACCTCATCCGGCGGGCGCGGGTCTGGTTCTACCCCGTCTACGTGGTGCTCGGAGTGTTGGCCTGGTACTTCATGTTCCGCTCAGGGGTACACGCCACGATCGCCGGGGTGATCGCAGGGTTCCTCACCCCCACGTCGCCGTTGCATCCCGAGATCGACCCGGAGGCGGTGGCCGACCGGCTCGAAGGCCGGGAGGAGTTGTCGGCCGCGAACGTGCGCGACGCGGCCTTCCTCATCAAGGAAGCGGTGCCGGTCGATCTGCGGCTGACCAACCTGTTGTTGCCGTGGACCAGCTACGTGGTCATCCCCATCTTCGCTCTGGCGAACGCGGCCATCCCGCTCAACGGAACCGCGCTGAGCGACGCCGTCTCCTCACGGATCACTCTCGGCGTGTTCCTCGGTTTGCTGGTCGGCAAGACGGTCGGCGTCAGTGGTGCTGCGCTGGCAGCGATCAAGCTGAAGGTGGCCACCCGCCCTCGCGGGGTGACGAACCTGCACCTGCTCGGCGCGGCGGTCGCGGCAGGCATCGGGTTCACGGTGGCCATCTTCGTGTCGGGCCTCGCGTTCGACGATCTCGTGTTGCAGGAGGATGCCAAGGTCGGCATCTTCGCGGCGTCGCTCTCCGCTGCCGCGATCAGCCTGCTCGTGCTGTCCGCCGCGGCCCGGCGGGCGACACCCGCGGAGCGGGCGCTGGAGGAGGCCGCCGAAGCCGAGTTGTTCCGAACGGAGCCCTCGCTCGACGCCTCCCTACCGTGAGGCGCGTCGACGACCCGCGATCGGCGGGGTGGTTACCGAGCCACGCCGAGGTCCCCGGAGGTCGTGGCTGACGCCGGCGCCGTGCCCGCTTCGTACTTGCGTAGCTCGCGGCGGGCGATGACCATGCGGTGGACCTCGTCGGGGCCGTCCGCGAGGCGCAGCGTGCGTAGGCCTGCGTACATGGCGGCCAGCGGCACGTCGTTCGAGACCCCCGCTCCACCGTGCGCCTGGATCGCCCGATCGACCACTCGCAGCGCCACGTTCGGAGCGACGACCTTGATGGCCGAGATCTCGGTACGTGCTCCCCGGTTGCCGACCGTGTCCATCAACCATGCGGCGTAGAGGGTCAACAGCCGGGCTTGGTCGATCTCGATACGGCTGTCCGCGATCCACTGTTGGATCACGCCTTGCTCGGCGAGTGTCTTCCCGAACGCCACCCGATCGCGCACCCGACGACACATCAGCTCCAACGCCCGCTCGGCCGCACCGAGGGCCCGCATGCAGTGGTGGATGCGGCCGGGTCCCAAGCGGGCCTGGGCGATCGCGAACCCCCCGCCTTCTTCGCCGAGCAGGTTCGAGACGGGAACCCGCACGTCCTCGAAGAGGATCTCACAATGCCCTTCGCGGTCCTCGTAGCCGAAGACGGGCAGGTTGCGCATAATCGTGACCCCGGGCGTATCGAGTGGTACGAGCACCATGCTCTGCTGAAGGTGGATCGGGGCTTCGGGGTCGGTCTTGCCCATGAGGATGGCGACCTTGCAGCGGTGGCTGGCGGCGCCGGAGATCCACCACTTGTGCCCGTTGATGACGTACTCGTCGCCTTCGCGACGGATCTCGCACCGGATGTTGGTGGCATCGCTGGAGGCGACTTCGGGCTCGGTCATGGCGAAGCAGGAGCGGATCTCACCTTCGAGGAGGGGTTGGAGCCAGCGCTCCTTTTGCTCCGGCGTGCCGAACATGGTGAGGATCTCCATGTTGCCCGTGTCCGGCGCGGAGCAGTTGAGTGCTTCGGGTGCGAGGGGGCTGCGGCCCGTGATCTCGGCGAGCGGTGCGTAGTCGGTGTTGGACAGGCCGTCGGTCCACTCGGTCTTGTGGGGTAGGAACAAGTTCCACAGCCCCCGGGAGCGAGCCTCGGCTTTCAGCTCCTCGATGATCGCCGGGTGGTGGTGGGGATCGCCGGCTGCGGCCATCTGCTCGCGGTAGACAGCTTCCGCCGGGTAGACCCGCTCTTCCATGAAGGCGAGCAGCCGCTCGCGCAGGTCCTGGGCGGTGGGGCTCAGCTCGAAGTCCATCTCGTTTCCCTCGCATCAGAAGGACCACGTGGTCCGGCAGACCGGGCCATCCTTCCCGAACCGGCTCCCGGCCCGCACCTCGGGAACCGGCCTTAGGATGAAAATTGTTCACCCCGACCAACTCGGGAGGAGTGTGGAGTCGTGCCTGCCCTGCCGGAGACCCCAGCCGTGGGGCGTTTTTCTCCCCCCGCGTAGCGGGGGGAGGGGGCCCGCTCGATCGGGGGGTGGATTGACAAGGCGTCGATCCGCACTTCAACCTTCCCGGCGATGACACGTCTGGTCATAGTGGAATCGCCGGCCAAGGCGAAGACGATCGAGCGCTTCCTCGGCGACGGGTTCGTGGTGGACTCCTCGGTCGGGCACATCCGCGACCTCGCGGTGGCCAAGACCCTGCCCGAAGAGTTCAAGGGTGAGCCGTGGGCGAGCCTCGGTGTCGATGTCGACAACGACTTCAAGCCGGTGTACGTGGTCTCGCCGGGCAAGAAGGACGTGGTCAAGCGGCTGAGGAAGCTCCTCAGGGAGGCCGACGAGCTGTACCTCGCCACCGACGAGGACCGTGAGGGTGAAGCCATCGCCTGGCACCTGCTCGAGGTGCTGAACCCACCGCCGTCGGTGCCGGTGAAGCGGATGGTGTTCCACGAGATCACCCCCCAGGCGATCGAAGAGGCGATCGAGCACCCCCGCGAGCTCGATCGGCGCTTGGTTGATGCGCAGGAGACCCGGCGCATCCTCGACCGGCTCTACGGGTTCGAGCTCTCCCGGGTGATGTGGCAGAAGGTGAGCAACGCCCGCTCGGCGGGGCGGGTGCAGAGCGTGGCGGTCCGGCTGGTGGTCGAGCGCGAGCGGGAGCGGATGGCGTTCGTCCCGGCGTGCTACTGGGACCTCGAGGTCGAGCTCGGTACCCGCAGCGCGCCACCCGAGGCCTTCACCGCCACCCTCGTGGGGCTCGACGGCCGACGCCTGGCCACCGGAAAGGACTTCGACAGCCGGGGGCAGCTCACGAAGACTGATCTGGTCGTGCTCGACGAGCCCGCCGCCCGCGGTCTGGCCGCCGAACTGGAGGGGAGGGCGTTCGAGGTGCGCTCGGTGGAGCGCAAGCCGTACCACCGGCGCCCGGCACCGCCGTTCATCACCTCGACGTTCCAGCAGGAGGCGGCGCGCAAGCTGCGATTGTCGGCCCAGCAGGCGATGCGGGCCGCGCAGTCGCTCTACGAGAACGGCTACATCACCTACATGCGCACCGATAGCACGACCCTGTCGGAGACCGCGCTGGCCGCGGCTCGCCAGGAGATCCGCCGCCGCTTCGGTGACCAGTTCCTGCCCGGCGAGCCTCGCACGTACACCAGGAAGGTGAAGAACGCGCAGGAGGCTCACGAGGCGATCAGACCCGCAGGCGACTCGTTCCGCTCCCCGGAAGACGTGGCCCGGGAGGTGAACGTCACCGAGGCTCGGGTGTACGAGCTCATCTGGAAGCGCACCATCGCGTCCCAGATGACCGACGCCAGGGGCGAGACGGTCAGCGTGCGGCTGGGTGCCGTCACCCCGAGCGGTCACGACGTGGAGTTGGCGGCGAGCGGCACGGTCATCACCCACCAGGGCTTCCTGCTCGCGTACGTGGAAACCCTCGATGAGGGCGAGGCCCCAGAGGGTGGGGAGGAGCGCCACCTGCCCGCGCTGGCCGAAGGCGACCAGCTCGATGCCCGCCAGGTCGAGCCGAAGGGTCACGAGACCCAGCCACCGCCGCGCTACACGGAGGCCTCCCTGGTCAAGAAACTCGAGGAGCTCGGCGTCGGCCGGCCCTCCACCTACGCATCCATCCTCAACACCATCCAGGATCGCGGCTACGTGTGGAAGCGAGGCGCTGCCCTCATCCCATCGTTCACCGCGTTCGCCGTGGTGAGCCTGCTGGAGCGCCACTTCCCCGACCTGGTCGACTATGCGTTCACGGCCCGCATGGAGGACGATCTCGACGCCATCGCCAAGGGTGAGAGCGAGATGGTCCCGTGGCTCGCCGACTTCTACTTCGGCCGGCCCACCAACGGCGAGCGGCACGGAGGGCTGAAGGAAGCGGTCTCGGACCGCCTCGGCGAGATCGACCCGAGGGTCGTCAACGCCATCCCGCTCGGCGTAGACGAGAACGGCCAGCTCGTCGAGGTGCGGGTCGGGCGATACGGGGTGTTCCTCAGCCGGGGGGACGACCGGGCGAACATCCCCGAGGATCTCCCACCCGACGAGCTCACCCTCGACAAGGCGATCGAGCTGCTCGAGGCACCGAGCGGTGATCGAGTGCTGGGCGAGGATCCCGAGACGGGTCTTCCGGTCATCGCCCGGGCCGGTCGGTACGGCCCCTACGTGCAGCTCGGCGAGGTCGTCGAGGGGTCGAAGCAGAAGCCCAAGACCGCCTCGCTGTTCAAGACCATGTCGCTCGAGACGATCACCCTGGACGACGCGCTACGGCTGCTGAGCCTTCCTCGGGTGGTCGGTGTGGACCCGAGCGACGGCACCGAGATCACCGCGCAGAACGGCCGTTACGGCCCGTACCTCAAGAAGGGCGGCGACAGCCGCAGCCTCGAATCCGAGGAGCAGCTCTTCACGATCACCCTCGAGGAGGCTCTGCGGATCTACGCGGAGCCCAAGCGGCGGCGCGGCCAGGTCAGCCGACCTCCGCTGCGCGAGCTCGGTCCCGATCCGGTGAGCGGTAGGCCGATGGTGGTGAAGGAAGGCCGCTTCGGACCGTACGTGACCGACGGGGAGACCAACGCGTCGCTGCGGCGCGGCGACGACCCCGAGACGATCACCGACGAGCGGGCCGCCGAGTTGCTTCAGGACCGGCGCGATCGCGGACCAGCGAAGAAGGCGGCTCGGAAGAAGGCCGCTACCGGGAAGCCGGCGGCGCAGAAGGCAGCCGCCAAGAAGGCAGCGGCGAAGACAACCGCGAAGAAGGCCGCGAAGAAGGCCGCGAAGGGCGAGAAGATCACGGCGTTTCCCGCTCGCACGAAGAAGGCAGCGGCGACGAGGCGGGCGACCTCCGAGGACCGGGCAACCGCGGGATCGGCACCTGGGGGCGAGACGACCGCTACCGCCTGACCGGTCGGTCCCGGGGTCGTTCCGGCCGTGCGTTCTAACGTGGTGGGCCGTGGCGGTCCTGCGACCTGACCCCTCTCACGCCGACGCCGTGTCCACCGATCTCGGTGCGACTGCGGCGCCCTCACCCGATCGCGCCCGGACCACGATCGGGGCGGCGGGTGAAGCGTCGGTGATCGCCGACGCGCTGCTCGCCGCCGAAGGCAGGGGAGATCCGACCGACACGATGTACCCCGGCTCGGCGAGCGACCGCCCCGGGTGGCACGTCCGGCTCTTCGGCACGCACGAGTTCTTCCGGCTCTGGCTGGTGCAGGTCGTCTCGTCGATGGGGGACTGGCTCGGGTTCTCGGCCATCATCCTGCTGGCCGCTCGCATCGGTGACGGAGGCGGTGCGGGAGCCATCTCACTGGTGATGGCGGCGCGCATCATCCCCGGGTTCTTCTTCGGGCCGCTCGCCGGAGTCCTGGTCGATCGCTGGGACCGGAAGCGGGTCATGGTCGTGTGCGACGTCGGGCGGGCCTGCGTGATCGCCACGTTGCCGTTCGTGAACAGCCTCGCTGGTCTGGTCGTGGCGTCTCTCGTGCTCGAGGTCTTCACCCTGCTGTGGTCCCCGGCAAAGGACGCGACCGTTCCGAACCTGGTACCGCAGGAGCAGCTCACCACCGCGAACTCCTTGTCTCTCGGAGCGGCCTACGGCACCTTCCCGTTCGCCGCGCTGCTCTTCGCGCTGCTGGCCGGGGTGTCCGAGCGGCTGTCGTCTATCGACGCCCTGAGCGTGCTGCGCCTCGACCAGATGTCACTCGCGTTGTACGTCGACGTGGCGACGTTCCTGTTCTCGGCGCTGATGATCCGCTCGCTGGCGTTGCCAGTTCGCGCAGGACGGCGCTCCTCGGGCGGGCCCGGTCGTGTCGACTTCGCCAAGACGTTCCACGAGCTGAAGGAGGGCTGGCACTACATCTTCCTGAACCACACGGTACGGGCGGTGAACGTCGGCTTGGCGACCGGTCTCATCGGTGGGGGCATGCTCATACCGCTCGGCGCGGTGTTCTCCACCGAGGTGCTGGGAGCTGGCGCCGCCGGTTACGGGTTGTTCACGACCGCTCTGGGATTCGGGGTCGCGGCGGGCGCCATCATCGTGTCGGCACTCCAGAAGCGGCTCCCGAAGGCGAAGGTCTTCACCACGGCGCTCTTCTTCACCGGCGCGGCTCTGTTCGCCGGCACATCGACGTCGAGCCTCACGGTGGCCGTGGTGTCGGTGTTCCTCATGGGGGTGTTCGTCGGTCCGGTCTACGTGATCGGCTTCGTCATGTTGCAGGAAGAGGTCACCGACGAGCTGCGTGGTCGGGTTTTCAGCTCGCTCAACACGCTCGTCCGCCTGTGCGTGCTCGTCGCCATGATCGCGGGGCCAATGCTGGCCGCGGCGTTCGGGCGGCTCTCGGACCTGCTGGTCGGAGGCGCGGTGGAGATCGGGTCGGTCACCGTCGTGCTGCCGGGAGTGCGCCTGGCGTTGTGGCTGGCCGCTGGCATCATCACCGCCGCGGGATTCCTGGCGCTGCACTCGCTGCGTTCCGGGCAGCGGCTGCGCGCCGCGCGCGAGGCCAGCCATCCGTCACGCCACGACGTGTCGGCGCCGTGACCGCCCGGTTCATCGCGTTCGAAGGCGGTGAGGGGTCGGGCAAGTCGACCCAGGCGGAGCTGCTGGCGAAGGCGTTGGGCGCGGTGCTCACCCGGGAGCCCGGTGGAACCGAGATCGGCATGCGGATCCGTGGCGTCTTGCTCGATCCGGCCACCCGAGCGCTCGATGCCCGGGCGGAAGCGCTGCTCATGGCCGCCGATCGGGCTCAGCACGTGGCCGGAGTGGTGAGGCCTTCGCTCGCCGCCGGCCGGCACGTGGTCACCGACCGTTTCGCGGCGTCCTCGATCGCCTACCAGGGTTACGGCCGGGGGCTACCGATCGAGGAGGTGCGATCCCTCAGCGAATGGGCGACAGGTGGACTGTGGCCTGATCTCACCATCCTCCTCGACGTCCCCCACGACATGGCCGTGGCCAGGCTGGTTCGGGGGCTCGACCGCTTCGAGCGCGAGGACGGGGCGTTCCATGCCCGGGTTCTCGGAGGGTTCCGGGCCATGGCCGCAGCCGATCCCGATCACTGGGTGGTGCTCGACGGCACCTGCTCGGTGGACGCGATCGCGGCCAGGGTGCGCGGCGCGGTCCGTGAGCGGCTACAACTCCCGGTGTGAGCTCCACGGTCTCGTCCGGCACGATCGTCGACGTCTGGGGCGACGTCGTCGGTCAGCCCCGGGCCGTGGCCCAGCTGCAGGCCGCGGTCGCGTCTCCCGTGCACGCGTACCTGCTGGTGGGGCCGCGCGGCAGCGGCAAGCGGGCGCTGGCCAGGGCGTTCGCAGCGGAACTGCTCGCCGATGGCCGCCCGGATCCCGAGCGGCACCGGCGACTGGCGCTGGCCGAGGAGCATCCTGACCTGGTGGTGGTCGAACGAGTCGGGGCGTCGATCAGTGCGGAGCAGGCGGACCGCATCATCGACCGCGCCAGCCGGACGCCGGTCGAGGGTGATCGCAAGGTGCTCGTCCTCGATGAGTTCCACCTGGTGACCCCCGCGGTCGGTCCCAAGTTGCTGAAGACCATCGAGGAGCCACCCGAGGGGACCTTCTTCGTGGTGCTCGCCGAGGAGATCACGGCGGACCTGGTCACCATCGCGTCGCGATGCGTGCGGGTCGACCTCGGCCCCGTGCCCACCGGGGAGATCGTGGCCCGGCTGGTCGGTGAGGGCGTCGACGAGGCCCGTGCCGAGGAGGCGGCCGCGTTGTCCGGCGGGGATCTTCGCCGGGCGCGTGTGCTGGCCGCCGATGATCGGCTCGCGCTGCGCCGGCAGGCCTGGCACGAGGTGCCCGATCGCCTGGACGGCACGGGCGCGACCGCTACCCGGCTGGTCGACGACCTGCTCGCCATGATCGACGACTCCCTCGTGCCGCTGCGGGCCCGGCATGCCACCGAGGTGGAGGAGCTGGAGGAGCGGGTGTCGCGCTCGGGCGAGCGCGGCTCGGGCCGCCGGGAGCTCGCCGAGCGCCACAAGCGTGAGGAACGCCGCCACCGGGTGGACGAGCTGCGCTTCGGATTGCTCACCCTGGCCCGCCGCTACCGCGACCAGCTCCTGGCCTCGGCTCGCCCGCAGCCTGCCGTGGCCGCGCTCGACGCCGTGCAGCAGGTGGCGCAGGCGCTCGTACGCAACCCGAACGAGCGCCTGCAGCTCCAAGCGCTGTTCGTGAAGCTCGGCGACCGCAGCTCGACATGACGCCGGCGGCGTGCCCGTCCCGTCGCGCCCCGGCTGAACCGGGGTGGATCACCAGCGCGGGTCGTTCTCGAGCAGGCGGGTCAGTCCGGAAGCCAGCACCGGCTCGCTGAAGTAGAAGCCCTGGGCTGCCCCGCAGCCGAGGGCGCGTAGCCCGGCGAGCTGCTCGTCGGACTCCACACCCTCGGCGACGGTCTGCAGATCCAGCGCCCTGGCCATGTGCATGACCGCGGCGGCCACCGCTGAGCCTTCACCGTTCGCGTCGAGAGGTCCGACGAACTCCCGGTCGACCTTCACCACGTCGAAGGGGAAGCGATGCAGGTACCCGAGTGAGGAGTAGCCGGTGCCGAAGTCGTCGATGGCCAGTTGCACCCCGAGCACCTCGAGCTGCTGGAGAACGCCTAGAGCGGCATCGGCGTCGTCGATGAGGAGGCTCTCGGTGAGCTCCAGGACGAGCTGGCCGGGGGGCCAGCGGTGGCGGGCCAGCGTCCGAGCGACCATGCTCACCAATCCCGGAGCCATGAGCTGGCGAGGGGAGAGGTTCACCGAGATCCGGAACGACTCGGTGCCGGCCCGCTCGCGCCACGTGCTGGCCGCCCGGACGGCCTCGTCGAGGACCCAGGCGCCGATGCGGACGATCAGCCCGGTCTCTTCTGCCAGGCCGATGAACTCCGAAGGCGTGACCAAGCCCCGTTCGGGATGATCCCATCGGAGGAGTGCTTCGGCGCCGATGATCCGTCCGGTCGCCAGGTCGATCTTGGGCTGGTAGTGGACCCGGAGTTGTGCCCGCTCCACCGCGAGGCGCAGCTCACGGTCCATCCGCAGGTGCTCGGCGGCACGCCGCCGCATGCCGTCATCGAACACCTCGAGCCGGTCCCGGCCGCGGTCCTTGGCCCGGAACATCGCGGTGTCGGCCTGTTGCAGGAGCTGATGGCCGCTCATCGACCGGTCATGCCCCAGGGCGACCCCGATGCTGGTGGAGAGGAAGATCTGGTGCTCGATCGGTCCCCCGACGTCCACGCTCGTCGTGGTGGCGACCGGAACCGCAGCGAGCTCCCCGGCGTCGCCGATCCGCAGCGCGATCGTGAACGGCTCGGAGAGGGCCAGGTCGAGCCTGCTCGCGAATCGGTGGACGACCTCGATGTCCTCGACCCCCTCCATCACCACGACGAACTCGTCGCCGCCGAAGTGCCCGACCAGATCGTCTCCTCCCACCAGGGATCGGAGGCGTTCCCCGAACGCCACCAGCACCGTGTCACCCGCTTCGTGGCCCAGGCTGTCGTTGATCAGCTTGAATCGATCGAGGTCGATGAGCACCACGGCCACCGCCCCCCGGTCGTCAGCGCGGTCGAGCGCCGCCTCGACCCGCTCGACGATGGCCCACCGGTTCGGCAGCCCGGTCAGCTGGTCGTGGCGGGCCTGATGTTCGAGGCGGCGCTGGACCCGGTCGCGCTCGAGCGCGATGGCCGTGAGGTGCGAGGCCACGCCGACCACGTCGAGCTCCCGTGGAGTGGGCTCGCGTGGGTCGGGGTTGTACACCGCGATGGTGCCGAGCACCTCGGAGTCGTCCGTGTCCAGGATCGGCCGGGACCACGCCGATCGGATGCCTGCGACGAGGAACGGGCCGGGATCGGCGGCGGTGAGCGGATGGGTTCGGACATCGGGGACGATCACGGTCTCGCGGAGGCGGATGGCCTCCCCGCAGGTGCCGGCTACGCCTCCTGCCGCGGCAACCTCCAGGGTGTGCAACAACTCGGACGACGCGCAGGCCTGGGCATCGGCCGGAGCGGCGCGATCGAGGATGAACACCCCCGCCCGACCGCCGGTGTGGAACTCGATCATGCGGACGACCTCGTCGAGGATGTCGCGCAGGGAGGCATTGCGGGCGATCAGCTCGAGTACCCCTGCCTCATCGGACACGAGTGCTTCCGCCAATCTCACTTCGGTGACGTTGTGGGTGGTGATCACCACCGCGTCGACCGCGGGGTCATCGAGCTTGTTCACCGCCGTGTACTCGATGAGCTCCCATCGACCGTCGCGGTGATGGGTCCGGAAGACGTCGGTGATCGGCTCGCCGGGGTGGTTCAGCGCCCAGGTGAAGAGTTCCCGCGCCGTGGTGCGGTCGTCGGGGTGGATGAGGTCGAAGCCCGATCGCCCACTCCACCACTCGGCCGGGTAGCCGAGCACGTCGGTGAACTCACCCGTTGTCTGCTTGACCCGACCGGTGTGGTCGACCAGTGTCACCGTGTCGTTGGTGCTCTCCAGGAGCACGCGCCACTTGTGCTCCGCCTGGGCGACCGTCTCGACGGCCCGACGTTGAGCCGTGATGTCGATGGCGTACGCGACGATCGCGAGCGGGGTGCCGTCGTGAGCGGTGAGGACCGATGCCGAGCTGAGGGCATCGATCCGGGTTCCGTCCTTGCGTACCGGCCGGTATTCGACTGGGGGCACCGATTCGCCCTGGATCAGCCGGATCAGCGCTTCGGCGGCTCGTTCACGCTCCTCGGCAGGCAGGAACGGGACCTGTCGGCCGATGATCTCGCCGGCCTTCCAGCCGAACATCTCCTCGGCCGCGGGGTTCCACGACAGGATCCGGCCTCGGAAGTCGACCGAGTAGATGGCGATGGGCGCCTCCCGCACCAGGGTCTCGTCCGGCCCTGGCATCGGGAACGGGAGCAGTTCGGGACCGCGGGCGATTCCGGTGCCCGTGCCGTTCACCAGATCCTCGTGGTGCCCGTGATCGAGCGTCACTCGGTCCTCCCCCCAGCGTCGGCGCCGTCGCCCCCGGCTCCCCAGCCGTCAAAATCGACGCCGGGGAGAGCGTAGACGGCGGTGCCGCGGGGAGCCAGGGCGCCCGGACGGGGTGTCGTGAGCTGGTGGACCGACTGCTACGGTACGCACCCTGTTCGCCCGGGTAGCTCAGTCGGCAGAGCGGCTCACTCGTAATGAGCAGGTCAAGGGTTCGATTCCCTTCCCGGGCTCGTAAGGCTCTGACCAGGGGAAACGGCCCTGGCAGTGCAGGAGCGATGTGAGCACAACGCTCCGACACCGGAGAAGGTCGACTACTACGCCCACATCGACGAGGGCGACAAGGGCTGCTGCCTCTGCGCCCAGTGCCCTTCGTCCTACCCCCCGAGTAGCAGGTACGCTCAACCGGGTCGAACGGCCGTTCTGGTGGGTTGTGTGGTGCCTCAGGCGGTCGTACATTGCGCATCAATCCTCCCCACCTTTTGGGCTTCGCGCCTGGAATGGTGGGGATTTTTCATGCGGGAGTCAGGCAGTGCCGGACCGGCTCAGGGTGTTCATCGACTACCAGAACGCGTACATGCGGGCACGCGAGGTGTTCGGCAACGAGTCGACCAAGTACGACTTCACGTTCGGGCAGATCTACCCGCGTCGACTGGGGGTCCTGCTCCGGCAACGAGCTGAAGAGGCCGGGAAGCCCCGCACGCTCGATCAGGTACGCGTGTACCGCGGGGAGTCCGACGCGCAGCGCAACCCGACTGGGCAAGCGGCCTGTCAGCGCCAGCTCCGGTTCTGGTCAGCCCAACAGAGCGTCGAGGTGTTCACTCGCCCGCTCAACTACCGGCCGACGCGCTGGGAGAACGACAAGCCCGTGGAATGGGAGGTCCGCGAGAAGGGCATCGACGTGATGCTCGCGGTGGACATGGTCATGGGCGCGACCCGCGACGAGTACGACGTAGCCATCCTGATGTCAGCCGACACCGACCTGCTCCCGGCCGCTGAGGCCGTGATCGACACCGGGAAGTGGATCGAGTTCGCCGCGTGGCGGCCCGATGTGGGCTACGCCTCGCACCTCCGGATCGCCGGCCGCCGGACCTGGTGCCATCACCTCCGGCGCAAGGACTTCGAGATGGTCGCTGACCCGACCGACTACACCAAGCCCGTGCCCGGACCGCCGCCGACGACCTGACGGTCGACGACAGCGGATAACACCCACGCACAACGCTCGCCGCCGACCTGCGCTTCCGCAGGTGAGCACAGCGTTCAGGCCCGTATCACTCGTAATGAGCAGGTCAAGGGTTCGATTCCCTTCCCAGGCTCGTAAGGCTCTGACCATGCCACGCAGAAACCGGGACCGGGTCTCATCACCCACCGGCCTCGCCGGCGTGACCGGGCTCGATGCGACGCGGCACGAGGTAGCGGCCCACCAGCGGCAGGCGCACGAAGCCTTGGACCGCTCCGAACAGCACCGCGACCTGTGGCAGCGAGCGCTGGTCCTCGTAGACGATCACCCGCGGCACCCAGTCGGGCCGGAAGCGTCGGTTGAAGTCACGCAGCGACTTGACCTGGAAGAAGGGGTTCAGCGCGGAGACGAGGACACGCGCCACGCGCTGGCGGAGGGTGAATCGCACGTCGGATCCGAACAGGCGCCCCGCGAAGGCGAAGTTCATCGACAGGACCCGCTCCCCGCGATCGCGAAATGCGAACGCGGTGTTGGCAACGAGGAACTCGGTCATCCCGTTCCGTGTATCCGGATCGCGCCGCATCAGGTCCAGGGTGCGCCCCACGATCGGCACCGTCCCGCCGGGTTCCGGTTCGCCGTACACCGGCACCGCCCGCAGGAACCCCCCGACGCTCGCGTCGGCGCGGTGGTGCGAGATCGCGAGAAGGTACTGCTGCTCCTTGCCCTCGACGTCCTGGCCGAGCGCCATCGTGAACCCACGCTCGGGCGCCTTGCCCCGCCACCGCTCGCTGACGGCGTTGCAGGCCGCGACGGTCGCCGCACCGACCTCCGACTCGGCGACGAGCTCGAAGTCGTAGGTGCGGGCGACCCGGCCGACCGATTGCCGCACGCTCTTGTTGCGCTTGCCTCCGAGCGTGAACCTCGTGCAGTCGATGACGGCCTCGTCGCCGAGGTAGAGCGATCGCAGGCCCCGGCGCTCGTAGCGCGCGACCTGATCCTGCCGGACCGTCAGGAACGCGACGCCCCAACCGTGCCGGACGCACATGTCGAGGAACTCGTCGATGACCAGATCGATCGACGGCGCTGCACCGACCGGGTCTCCCGAGGCCAGCGCGTAGCGCGCGAGGTATGCGTAGACGATCATCGCGTCACCGTCGGACGAGAAGAAGTAGCTCTTGTCATGGCGGAGCGCGAAGTAGGCCAGCGTGTCCGTGCCGTACCGGTGGACGAGTCGCTTCGCGGCGACCCAGTCGGCCTCGGTCCGCGGCGTCGCTACGATCGGCCGGAAGATCAGCACCAGGGTGGTCACCAGGCCGATCGAACCGAGCGCGACGAGCGACATCGGGAACGCGACCCCGAAGAACCCCGGCTGGTACGTGTACTCCCCCTCGACGCCGATCAGGCCTTCGAGCACGCCGTCGCCGCGGTGACCGCCGTGACGCGTCGCGGCGACCGGACCGTCACCCGGGGGCAAAATGGTTCGGCAGCAGCGGTTCCCATCGTTCAGACCGGTCAGCCCAGCAGGTCCTCGGTGTTCTCCCTCGCGGCGAGCAGGGGCCGAGTCGGTCACGGGTCACGGACGGCGACGATACCGGCGCGGCGGTCGCCAGCTGGTCCAGCCGACGACGGTCAGGAAGGTCGAGGGTTCGACTTCCCGTCCCGGGCTCCGCGGCGGGCTCGTCGATCAGCCACGGTCGAGCGCCTCGATGATCTCGGAGGCTGCACCTCTCGACCAGCCGGGGGGTGTTCGCAGGAAGAGCCGGTCCAGCTCTGGCGTGGGCGAGGTGGTGAGAAGGCCCTCGACGGTGGCGTCATCGGCTCCGGCCGCCCGGAGCTCGGGCATGGCTCGCTGGATGCTACGGCGTACCCATTGGCAGTCGAGCGGGTGGGTGGCTCCGGCGGCGCATCGCTCCGTGGTCGCCGCGACCAGCGAAGGGGCCTCCTCGACCCGTCGGGCGAGCGCGGCGGTGAGGTCGATCTCCTGGCGATACCCGGGATCGGAGGACGATCGCACGTAGGAGCGGCCTCGTGCCCGGTCACCGCAGAGCGGGTCGGTCGTGGGGTCGGGCGGGTCGCCAGCGAGGCGGGCCAACCGGTACCGCGTGCCGAACGGCGCAGAGGTGACCCAGTCGTCGTGGATGTAGCAGGACCAGATCCCGTGCACCTCCACCACATCGGGCACCTGGACCTGCAGGAGGTAGTCGTCGAGGAGATCCGGGCGCGTGCGGCGGATCTCCGCGGCCACCGGGTCCCCGAGGAAGCCGAGGTCGACGAGGACAGCCGCCTTCTCGAACGAGAGCTTGCCGATGTCAGGTGCGGCGACGATCGTCCTCGGGAGCCCGGTGTCGTGCGCATGCTCGGCAGCGAGATCGAGCACCGCCCGGTGGTCCTCCACCGCACAGCACAGCTCGGCGTCCCCGGACCGCCAGGCCATCACCCCGACCGCCACCAGTCCGCCGCAGGCCAGCACCGTCGCCGCCCCGGCTGCTCGCCGAGCTCCCGCTTCCCACTCGGTGCGGAGTCTCGACGCGTTCGGAGGTGTGAGGAGCCACAGGGCCACGACCCCCGCACCCGAGGCCAGCAGGATCAGGCTCTGCCCTCCGATCCGGGGAGGATCGAGGCGGGCGGGACCGAGCACGAGCTCTTGGGCCATGGGCGCCATTCCCACCAGGAGGATCACGGCCCAGCTGAGCAGGCCCCCTGCCCGCAGGGCCCATCCGGCCGCCGCGAGCATCAGCAGACCGGCCAAGGCGATGACGAGCCGTGTGGGCACGTCGTCGAGGATCAGGCCGTCGGGGTCCGATGCGGCGACCAGGGCGATCGTGAGGAAGGCCATGCCCGCGAGCGAGGTCGCCACCAGCAAGCCGGCTTCTCGGCGCCATCGCCAGCCGACGCCCGCGAGCAGCGCGGCCACGGCACCGAGCGCCAGGAGACCGGTCAGCGACACCGAGGTCTTGCCCTGCACGATCGCCGAGTTCGGCAGGAGCGTGCCGAACGTGGCCGACCTCCAACCGTGGACGAGCGCCCAGATCGCGATCGCGATCCCGGCGACCCGGGCCGCCACGGCGGGCCGGTCGCGCCACAGCAGGTACGTGGTTGCAGCCAGCGCAGGCAGCAGGAACACGGCGAGCTCGGTGCGGGTGATGCCCGTGAGACCGAAGAGGATCCCTGCCGCGTAGCCGCGATGGGAGCGCTCACGGAGCACCCCGAGCGTGGTGGCCATCACGCCGAGCAGCAACGGCACCGTGATGCTGTTCTCCATCCCCGATCCGAACCACCCGAGCGCCACCCAGGTGCTCAGCCCCACGACTGCAACCGCGGTTCCGGCGACGAGGCGCGCCCGGGTCGGAGCGCCGGGCACGGCATGGTGCAGGAGGCGGGACACGAAGTAGCCGCAGAGGGCGAATCCGGCGAGCACCTGCACGTCGAGGAAGGTGTCCCAGCCCGAGCCACCCAGCCGGTAGTACAGCGCGGCGACGAAGAACTGCAGGGGCGCGGAGTAACCCTCGACCCGCTCGCCCGCCGCCGAGACCGACGGGACCCCGAGCTCCACCCAGCCCCGGGCATGCGACAGGGTGATGACCGCGTCGTCCCGCCACCGCCAGAGGGTCGGGTCGCGCAGGCCGAGCAGGAGGATGCCCACCGCGACCCACCCCAGCGCGCCCACCACGTCGATCGAGCGAGCATGGAGCAGGCCAGCACTCTGCCGCAGCCGACGAGCAGGATGAGGGTGGCGTCCCTGAGGAGGCTCCATGTCGGGTCGAACGTATCGTGCCGCCCGCGGCCCGTGAGGGTGAGGGGGTCGGGATGGGGTGGCTCCCGATCGAGCCTCGAGTTCCTGCTCAAGGATGCGTCGGGATCTGCCGATACCCGGGATGTCCCAACCCGATAGTGCACACACCGGAACCCCGGCCCCGTGCCGGGGTTCCGTCATCCCGACGGCGGGTAGGGTGGCATCGATGGCCGATCAGGCGAGGTTCGCGGAGCAGGCGATGGCGTACATGCCCTCGCTCTATGCCGCCGCCCTGCGCATGACCCGCAATCCTGCTGATGCCGAGGATCTGGTGCAGGAGACCTACCTCAAGGCCTACCGGGGTTTCAGCGGGTTCCAGGAGGGCACCAACCTCAAGGCCTGGTTGTACCGGATCCTCACGAACACCTACATCAACCTGTACCGGGCCAGGAAGCGCCGGCCCGACGAGCAGGAGCTCGACGAGGCTGAAGACCTCTACCTCTACCGCCGCCTCGGCGGTCTCGAAGCAGCCCAGGTCGGTCGCAGCGCCGAGGACGAGCTGATGGACTGGTTCACCGACGCGGAGGTGAAGGACGCCATCGAGTCCCTACCGGAGCAGTTCCGCATGGCGGTCCTGCTCGCCGATGTGGAGGGCTTCTCCTACAAGGAGATCGCCGAGATCCTCGACATCCCGATCGGCACGGTGATGAGCAGGCTGCATCGGGGAAGAAGGGCGCTGCAGAAGAAGTTGTACGAGTACGCGACGGGGCGAGGGCTGGCACCCCGGGACGCCAGTGACGAAGCGGTCGGGGAACAGGAGCCGGTGAGGACAGGTGACCGGGTGAGCGATGGGTGACCACCACCGAACGGACTGCAACGAGGCGCTCCGGGAGCTCTACGTCTTCCTCGACGGTGAGCTGACCGAGGAGCGCCGGTCGGTCATCGCCCGCCACCTGGACGACTGCAACCCGTGCCTCGAGGTGTTCGACTTCGAGGCCGAGCTGCGCCTGGTGATACAGCAAAAGTGCCGGGAAAAGGTGCCCCCCGAGCTCCGCCAGCGCATCGAGGAGACGTTGCGATCCCTCTCGACCGCACCCGATCAGCCACCCCGATGATCACCGGCCACGCCGGGTCGGGGTGGGCCGGCGGAATGTGTCGCGGCGGACGTTGCCCGTATGATCGTCCGCATGGATCCCGTCTTGGCCGTCGTGTGGCACTTCTGGATCGCCGTTGCGCTCACCGCGGGCGCGATCGGGCTCGTGCTCGCCATCGGCATCATGTACCTCAAGAAGGTCGAGATGCCGCGCTACCCGCGGGATTGACCTGGTGAGCGGCACGGTCGACTGGGCGCTGGCCGAACGGGTGGCCGTGCGTGCAGCCGGCCGGGAGCCGTTCGCCGAGAGCTACCACTACGCGTCGCTGGAGCCGGACTTCACGGAGTTCACCGCTCGGGCCGAGGACCTGGTCGAGCAGGCGACGGGGTTGCGGTCCCTCAACGGTGATGCCCGCGGGCGGGTCACCGACCGCGCCGGATGGGTGCGCGCCAACATCGCCTCTTTCCAGCGGCTCCTGCGCCCGCTCATCCAGCGGTTCGGCGAGCGGATGGCGGCGAGCCCCTTCGCGCCGATCACCCGAGCGGTCGCGGGAGCCGAGGTCGGGGTGATGCTCGGCTGGATGTCGAACCGGGTGCTCGGTCAGTACGACCTGCTCATCATCGAAGAGGAGTCACCCCACGACCAGGACCTCGTCTACTACGTCGGGCCGAACGTCCTGGCGCTGGAGAAGATGTACGCCTTTCCTCCCCGGGAGTTCCGTTTGTGGATCGCGCTGCACGAGGTGACCCACCGGGCGCAGTTCACGGGCATCCCCTGGATGCGTGAGCACTTCCTCGGGCTCGTGGAGCAGATGCTCGAGTCGGTGGATCCGGACCCCAAGCGCTTCCTGGCGGCGATCGACCGGGCCGTGGCTGCTGTCCGTCGAGGCGAGAACCCGTTGTCGGACGGTGGGGTCGTGGCGCTGGTGGCCTCCCCGGAGCAGCGGGCGGTACTCGATCAGTTGAGCGGGCTCATGAGCCTGCTCGAGGGCCACGGCGACATCACGATGGACCGGGCCGGTGCCGATCTCGTGCCGAGCGCCGGCCGGTTCTCCAGCGTGCTGCGCAAGCGCCGCCAGTCGGCCCAGGGCCTGGCCAGGCTCCTGCAGCAACTCGTGGGCCTCGAGGCGAAGTTGGCCCAGTACGAGCAGGGGGAGCGGTTCATCGAGGAGGTCGAGCGGGCGGGTGGGCCGTCCCTCCTCGAGCTGGCGTGGGAGCGGTCGGAGAACCTGCCGAGCATCGCCGAGATCCGCGAGCCTGCGACCTGGATCGCTCGGGTGGCACCGGCCCGCGTCGCTTGAGCGTGGGGAGATGGAGGGCGGGCTCGCCACCGAGCTGCTCGCCAGGTGTACGTTCCCGCCCCCCGGCACGCCCGTCGTGTGCGCCGTCTCGGGCGGCGCGGACTCGCTGTGCCTGCTCGTCCTCGCGGTGGAGGCGGGCTGCGTGGTCACCGCCGTCCACGTCGACCACGGGCTACGGGAAGGCTCCGAGGGCGAGGCCCGGGTGGTCGAGGCGGCCGCCAGGCGGCTCGGCGCGTCCTTCCGCGCCGAGCGGGTGACCGTCGAGCCCGGCCCGAACCTCGAGGCCCGCGCCCGAGCGGCGCGCCACGCCGTGCTACCACCCGGCGCCTTGCTGGGACACACGGCCGATGACCAGGCCGAGACCGTGCTGTTGAACCTGCTGCGCGGTGCCGGGCTCGATGGTTTGGCGGGGATGCGCCGTGACGGGAGGCGACCGCTGCTGGACCTGCGGCGGTGGGAGACCCGTGCGCTGTGCGACGAGCTGGGACTCGAGGTGGTGGACGATCCGAGCAACCGCGACCCGTCGCTGCGGCGCAACCGGGTGCGCAACGAGCTCCTTCCGCTGCTCGGGGACATCGCGGGTCGGGACGTGGTGCCGATCATCGGCCGGCAGGCAGACGTGGTGCGTGCCGCGGCTGAGCTGCTCGACGAGCTGGCTGCCGCCGTCGACCCGACCGACGCCCGGGCGCTGGACGCCGCGCCTCCGGCGCTCGGCGCGATCGCGGTGCGCAACTGGCTCCGAGGTTGCTCACCTGACTGGCATCCCCCGCCTCTGGCGACCGTGGAGCGCGTGCTCGCGGTGGCCAGAGGCGAGGCGACGGGTACCGAGGTCGGCGGCGGCTGGCGCGTCGACCGCAGCGGTCAGCGCCTCCGACTCCACCGGGCGAGCACGGGCGTCGAGCGGTAGGGTTCCGCTCGCCATGGAGCCGAGCGATCCGGACCGTGAGAGCAGCGTGGATCCGCACCTCGGAGAGGTCATCGTGCCCGAAGCGGTCCTGCAGGCGCGGATCGCCGAGCTCGGTAAGGAGATCACCGCCGACTACGAGGGCCGGTCACCGCTGCTGGTCGGGGTGCTGAAGGGTGCCTTCATGTTCATGGCCGATCTGGCCCGCCGGATCGATCTGCCGGTGGAGTTCGACTTCATGGCCGTGTCCTCCTACGGCAGCGCCACCAAGACGAGTGGGGTGGTCCGCATCGTGAAGGACCTGGACCTTGACCTCTCTGGTCGGCACGTGGTGCTGGTCGAGGACATCGTCGACAGCGGTCTGACCCTCAACTACCTCGTCAAGAACCTCCAGGCACGCCATCCGGCGAGCCTCGAAGTCTGCGCACTGCTGCTGAAGGAGGGGCGGCAGAAGGTCGAGCCCGACCTGCGCTACATCGGGTTCCGGATCCCGGATCAGTTCGTCGTGGGCTACGGCCTCGACGTGGCCGAGCGCTACCGGAATCTGCCGGACGTGGTCGCGTACCACGGTGGCATCACCTGAACGGCGGGGACCGGGCGGAGGCGCCTGCCGGTCGGCCGCCGGTAGCCTTGGCGGGTCGTGAGGAAGCATCTGTCCCGCCCCGTCGTGGTGACGGCGATCGCGCTCGGCGCCGTGCTGGCCATCGCGCTGGTCGTCGTCCTTCGTGACGGCTCAGGCCCGGAACGGCTCGATCTGGGTGCGTTCGAGGCCAAGTTGGCGGACCAGCAGGTGGCCACGGCGACGATCAAGGATCGCGACAACGTGGTCTCCGGGAAGCTCACCGACGGCACCGGATACAAGGTCGTCTACCCGGCTGAATACGCGGACGAGCTGACCCAGCGTCTCATCGAGGCGGGCATCGAGACCGACGCCGACGCCCAATCCCGATCGGTGTGGGCCGATGTGGCCCTGCAACTGTTGCCGGTGATGCTGCTCATCGGGGTGTTCGGCTACCTGCTGCTGGGCATGCAGGGTGGGCGGCCCAACTTCGGCCGGGCTCGTACCCGCCGGCCGTCGAGAGACGCGCCTCGGGTCACCTTCGCCGACGTGGCCGGGGCCGACGAAGCCGTCGAGGAGCTCCGGGAGATTCGTGACTTCCTCGAGAACCCTGCCAAGTTTCACGCCATGGGGGCCACCATCCCGAAGGGCGTGCTGCTGTACGGGCCTCCGGGCACGGGCAAGACGCTCCTCGCTCGTGCCGTCGCCGGGGAGGCCGGGGTGCCGTTCTTCTCCATCTCCGGTTCCGACTTCGTGGAGATGTTCGTCGGGGTCGGCGCCAGCCGGGTACGGGACCTGTTCAACCAGGCCAGGAGTGCGGCGCCGGCCATCATCTTCGTCGACGAGATCGACGCGGTCGGTCGCCATCGGGGCGCGGGCTACGGCGGTGGTCACGACGAGCGGGAGCAGACCCTGAACCAGTTGCTGGTCGAGATGGACGGCTTCGACGCCGCCAGCGGGGTCATCCTCATCGCGGCCACGAATCGGCCGGACATCCTCGATCCGGCGCTGCTGCGCCCCGGCCGGTTCGACCGTCAGATCGTGGTCGATCGCCCTGATCTGGAAGGCCGGCGTGCCATCCTCGGGGTACACACGCAGGGCAAGCCCTTGGCGGAGGATGTGAACCTCGACATCATCGCCAGGCGAACCCCCGGGTTCACCGGCGCCGACTTGGCGAACACGGTCAACGAGGCCGCGATCCTCTCCGCCCGCCGGGGGGAGAGCTGCATCACCATGGCCGACCTCGAGGAAGCCATCGATCGGGTGGTGGCAGGCCCGGAGCGCAAGACCCGGGTGATGTCGGAGCGGGAGAAGCGGGTGATCGCCTATCACGAAGGTGGTCACGCGCTGGTCGGCCACGTGCTGCCCAACGCGGATCCGATCCACAAGGTGTCGATCATCGCCCGCGGTCGGGCCCTGGGATGGACCCAGGCCCTGCCGGTCGAGGACAAGAACATCCGGTCCCGCTCGGAGCTGCGTGACGAGCTGGCGATGTTGATGGGAGGCCGCACTGCCGAGGAGCTCATCTTCGGCGACCCCACCACGGGAGCGATGAACGACATCGAGCGGGCGACCCAGATCGCCCGGGCGATGGTCACCCAGTACGGGATGAGCGACGCGCTCGGTCCGCAGCAGCTCGGGATGAGGACCACCGAGCCGTTCCTGGCGCGCGAGCACGGGCACGAGGTGAACTACAGCGACGCGATCGCGGCGGCGATCGACACGGAGGTGCGGCGGCTGCTGGACGAGGCCCATGACGAGGCGCGGGAGATCCTGACGTTGCACCGGGCCACCCTGGACCGGCTGGCTGACGCCCTCGTCGAGCAGGAGACCTTGGGCGATGTCGAGCTCATGCGCATCTTCGCCGATCTCGACGCGCCCGGCACCGAGCACATGCTCCCGGCGGATGGTGTGAGGGGCGCGGGCAGTGCCATGGGCGACAGCCTCACCGCCGCCGAAGCCGAACCTGGCCCGACCGAGAACCCCGATGGGGGCCCACCCCGCTTCCGCGACGCATGACCGAGCCCGACGTCACTCCGCCCTCCGCCACCACAGCGCTCCCGGCCGAGCCGGTCGACGGTCCGCGGATCGAGCGCGCGGTGCGCGAGATCCTGCTGGCGATCGGCGAGGATCCCGACCGCGACGGCCTCCGGGACACCCCCGCCCGTGTGGCTCGGCTGTACGCGGAGGTGTTCGCGGGCTTGCGGGAGGCACCCGATCACCATCTCAAGGTGGTGTTCGAGGCCGATCACGACGAGATGGTGATGGTGCGCGACATCGCCCTCACGTCGATGTGCGAGCACCATCTGGTGCCGTTCATCGGCAAGGCGCACGTGGCCTACATCCCCAACGACGATGGCCGGGTCACGGGTCTGTCGAAGCTGGCCCGCTTGGTCGACGCGTACGCCAAGCGACCGCAGGTCCAGGAGCGGCTCACGACCCAGATCGCCGACGAGATCGAACGGACCCTCCAGCCGAAGGGAGTGCTGGTGGTCATCGAAGCGGAGCATCTCTGCATGTCGATGCGCGGGGTACGAAAGCCAGGGGCCACGACGGTCACCTCCGCGGTGCGGGGGCTGTTCCGCGACAACACGGCCACGCGATTCGAGGCCATGCGCTTCATCGAGCGGGGCTGACGCCGGCGGCGAGCTCACCCTGGCCATCCGCTCCCGTTCTGGCAGGTCGCGTTCTGGCAGGCCGAACGCGTGCTGGAGCACGCGTTCGGCCTGCCAGAAGCGAACGCGATGGGGGAACGGGCGTGGCGGAGCGGTCGGTAGTCTCCCGGAGGTGACCGGCGAGGAGCGTGTCCTGCCACTGGTGATGGGTGTGCTCAACGTGACCCCCGATTCGTTCAGCGACGGTGGGCGCTGGTGCGATCCGGACTCGGCCATCGCTCGCGGCCTCGAGCTGGTGGCCGAGGGCGCGTCGGTGGTGGACGTCGGTGGGGAGTCCACCCGCCCCGGGGCGAGGCCGGTGGACGCGCCGGAAGAGATCCGCCGGGTGGTCCCGGTGGTCGAGGCGCTGGCGCCCGTGGTGCGGGTCTCGATCGACACCCGCAAGGACGAGGTCGCCAGAGCGGCCGTGCGGGCAGGGGCGACGCTGATCAACGACGTCTCCGCCTCCCTGTGGAGGACCGCCGCCGAGCTGGGCACGGGGTGGGTCGCGATGCACATGCAAGGAAGCCCCGAGACGATGCAGGAGGCCCCCACCTACACCGACGTGGTGGCCGAGGTCGCAACCTTCCTGGAGCAGCGCGCCGCGATGGCGGCGAGGGCAGGCGTGGAGGAGATCTGGCTCGATCCCGGCTTCGGCTTCGGTAAGACCATGGTGCACAACCTCTCGCTGCTCCGGCACCTCGACCGGATCGTCGCCATAGGGTTGCCGGTGCTCGTCGGCCTGTCCCGCAAGGCCACCATCGGCCGCCTGCATGCCGCATCCGACCGGGGCGAGGTGCCGACCGAGTCCACCGCGCCGGTTCCCACCGACGATCGCCTCGAGGGCTCCATCGCCCTCGGCGTGTGGGCGATGACCCAGGGGGCACGGATGATCCGGGCCCATGACGTGCTGGCCGCCGTGCACTCGGCGAAAGTCGTGGCAGCATGAGAGGCGTGGCAACGAAGGGCAAGTGGGCCCAGGGCATCCGCCCTCGGAACTTCCACTGGATCATCAAGGACCGGCTCGCCGTGTGCGAGCGCCCCGGCGGTTACGGCGACAACCACCGGCGGGTGCGTCGGCAGGAGGAGATCATCTGGATCCGCGAGCAGTCCTTCACCACGGTGATCTCGCTGATCCCCGCGCCCCACAACCTGCACAACTACGACGAGCTCGGAGTGGCGTGGCGGCACCGGCCGTTCGCGGCGACCGACGACCCGCACGCGCTGCTCGCCAAGCTCTACCCGGAGCTCGAGGAGCTCATCGGCAGCAGCTCCAAGGTGCTGGTCCACCAGGAAGAGCTCGGTGACCGGGTGTGCGGTCTCGTCGCCGGGTTCCTGTTGTGGAACGGCCTGATCGACACCGGACCACGAGCCATCCAGGTGATTGAGCAGATCACCCAACGCCAGATGGGGCCGGTCGGTCGTGAGCTGGTCACCGTGGCGCTCGACCTCTAGCGTTCCCGCCGTCATGGACATCTCCTCGAACCGCGGCGGTCGCAGTGGCGGGCGGCTGCCCGACACTCACCCGGTGCCGGACCGGATCGAGATCCGCGGGTTGCGAGCCCTTGGCGTGTGCGGGGTGCTCCCGGAGGAGCAGCAGCGCCCGCAACCCCTGGAGGTCGACTTGGTCATCGAGGCCGATCTCGCGGAGGCTGGGACCACCGACGACCTCGTCGACACGATCGACTACGCGGTGACGATCGAAGCGGTCGAGCGCGTGGTGGCGACGGAGCGGTTCCGGCTCCTCGAGCGGCTCGCGACCCGTCTCGCGGAGGTGGTGTTGGTCGACGAGCGAATCTCGGCGGTCGAGGTGGTGGTTCGCAAGCTCCGGCCACCGGTCGCGCACCACGTCGACACCACCGGTGTGCGCATCGTGCGGGGCCGCTGATGCGCGTCTACCTGGGGCTCGGCTCGAACGTCGGTGACCGGTGGGCACACCTGCGGGATGCGGTGCACTCGCTGGAGGGGCTCGGTCCTGTGCGGGTCTCGAACGTCTATGAGACGGATCCGGTGGGTGGCCCTTCCGGTCAAGGTCCCTACCTGAACCTGGTCGTGGAGCTCGACACCGACGCCTCTGCCCGAGAACTGCTCGGGATCTGCCATCGCCTCGAGTCCGCTGCCGGCCGGGTGCGCCACGAGCGGTGGGGTCCGCGCACCCTCGACGTCGACATCCTCTGGATGGAGGCCGGTCCGGTCGACGAGCCCGACCTTCAGGTCCCGCACCCGAGGATGTCCGAGCGACGGTTCGTCATGGCACCGTTGGCCGAGCTGGCGCCCGATCTGGTCCCCCCCGACTGGCAGGACCGGGCCGAGGGTCGGGTCAGCGTGGCTGGTTCGCTCTGGCCGTCCCGCGGTGCTGGCGCCGCTCCAGGATCGCCACGGTGACGGGGTCAGCGACGCGGGTGACGAGCGGGCCCGCCACGGCCAGGATCAGAACGTAGGCGGCGGCGAGCGAACCGAGGTCCGTGGTCAATCCCGCCGACACGGCCAAGCCGGCGATGATGATCGAGAACTCACCGCGGGCGATCAGGGCGGTGCCGGCGCGCACCCGCCCTCGGGTGGCGATGCCCGCCTGCCGAGCGCTCCACCAGCCCGTGTACACCTTCGTCACCGCGGTGACCAATGCCAGCCCGGCGGCCGCAGGGAGCACGGTCACGATCGACGCGGGATCGATCTGGAAGGTGAAGAAGACGAAGAACACGGCAGCGAACACGTCGCGTACCGGCGACAGGATGTTGGCCGCGTTGCGGGCAGCTTCACCTCCGATCGCGATGCCCACGAGGAAGGCTCCCACGCCTGCGGAGATCTCCAGACGGTCGGCCAGCCCCGCGATGAGCAGCGCCAGCCCGAGGATGCTGAAGAGCAGCACCTCGTCGGAGCGGCTGAACAGCACCCTGCTGATCAGGTCGCTGTAGCGGAACGCCACCACGAGGGCGACGGCCACCGCCACCACCGCGATCGCCAGCGAGGCAGTGAGCGATGTCACGGTGCCGCCGATGACCAGCGTGGCGATGAGCGGGAGGTAGATCGCCATGCCGAGATCCTCGATGACCAGGATCGAGAGGATCGTCGGCGTCTCTCGGTTGCCGAGCCGACCCAGATCACCGAGCGTCTTGGCGATCACCGTCGAGGACGAGATGTAGGTCACGCCGCCCAGGAACAGTGCTTCGGTCACCGACCAGCCGAACCACAGCCCTGCGAGCACGCCCGGGACGAAGTTCAAGGCCGCGTCGAGGACACCGGATCGTCCGTGCGCCCGGATGTTCTCGAGGAGCTCGTCACCCGTGTACTCGAGACCGAGGAGCAGAAGCAGCATCACCACCCCGATCTCGGCTCCGACCGCGATGAAATCGTCGACCGCGCTCAGGGAGACGACGCCGCCGTTGCCGATCGCCAGACCAGCGAGGAGGTAGAGGGGAATCGCAGAGATGTCGAGGCGGGTGGCCACCCGTGCCAGGACGGCGACGCCGACGAAGACGGCGCCGAGTTCGAGGAGAACGACCGCGTTGTCCTCGGTCGCTGACGCGAGGAGGGCAGCCGGAGCGGTCACGAGCCGAGCAATCGCGCCGCTTCGGCGAGACCCTCCGCGGTTCCCACGATCACCACGGTGTCGTTCGGCCGGAGCTCGTCATCAGGCCCCGGCGAGGGGATGGCCTCGTCACCACGGATGATGGCGATGATCGAGGCGCCGGTGCGTTGACGCATCTCGGTGGAGCCGATCGTTCGAGGCTCGAAGCCCGGAGCGAGTGGCAGCCAGTCGATGGCCAGACCCTCGACCTCGCTCACGAGCGACGTGAGCTGCTCGTTGATGCGCGAGCCACCGAGCAGTTCGCCGAGCGTGCGACTCTCGTCGACGGAGAGCTCGACCCTCGATCGCACCGCGTCCGGATCGTCCCGGTCGTAGATGATGAGCTCCCGCCGGCCTGAGTGGCGGGTGATGACCCCGACCCGTTGGCCGCCGAGGCACTCGAAGTCGTAGCGGATGCCCACACCGGGCAGGCGGGTCTCGTTGACGTCGGTCATGCTCCATTCTGACCGACCGCTATGGTCCGATCGTGCCCAGCCTCCGCGTCATTGGTCCGGGTCGAGCCGGGGGGAGCCTGCGCGCCGCGCTGGTCGGCGTGGGCTGGCGCGACGTTGGCGCGCTGGGTCGGTCCGACGATCTCTCGGATGCTGCACAGGACGTCGACCTGCTCGTGATCGCGACCCCGGACGCGACCGTGGCCCAGGTGGCCGCCGAGGTCCGGCCGAGTGCCGGCGCGGCCGTGTGCCACCTCGCGGGCTCGCTGGGTCTGGAGGTCCTCGCGCCCCATTCTCGCCGGGCGGCGCTGCACCCGCTGGTGGCGATGCCGAACGCCGAGGTCGGCGCGGCGCGGCTGCGTTCCGGGGCCTGGTTCGCGATCGCTGGCGACCCGATCGTCGAACAGGTCGTGGCCGATCTGGGCGGCCGTTCCTTCCGGGTGGCCGACGAGCACCGCAGCGCCTACCACGCGGCCGCGGTGATCGCGTCGAACCACCTCGTTGCGCTGCTCGGGCAGGCGGAGCGGGTGGCGCGGCTCGCGGGTGTACCGCTCGAGGCGTACCTCGACCTCGTTCGCATCACCGTCGAAAACGTGGCCGAGCTCGGCCCTGCAGCCGCCCTGACCGGCCCCGCGGCGCGAGGCGACTGGGACACCATCCACCGGCACCTGGCGGCGCTCCCCGAGGACGAGCGGGAGACCTACGAAGTGATGGTGAGAGCCGTGCGCCGACTGGTCGACGACCCCGGTGCCGGTGGCTGACCGGTCTCCTCGTTTCAGTCGCTCGGTCACCCTGTGACACGCTTCGCGCGTGGAGGTTCACGAGACCATCGCCTCGATCCGCCAGTCGCTCCTCGAGCAGCACCAGGCCGGGCGCAGCGTCGGGTTCGTGCCGACGATGGGGTACCTGCACGACGGGCACCTGTCACTCATGGCCCGCTCGCGAGCGGAGTGCGACGTGACCGTGGTGAGCATCTTCGTGAACCCACTCCAGTTCGCCCCGAACGAGGATCTGAGCACCTATCCACGTGACCTCGATCGGGATCTCGCCAGCTGCCGGACCATCGGGGTCGACGCGGTGTTCGCACCTGATGTCAACGAGATGTACCCGGAGCAGATGCTCACGTCGGTCTCGGTGGCCGAGCTCGGCTCGACGATGGAGGGTGCTGCCCGCCCGGCGCACTTCACCGGTGTGGCGACGGTGGTCACCAAGCTGTTCAACATCGTCGGGCCGTGCCGCGCCTACTTCGGGGAGAAGGACTACCAGCAGCTCGCCATCGTCCGGAAGATGGCCCGTGACCTGGACCAGCCGGTCACGGTGGTGGGGTGCCCGATCGTGCGTGAACCTGACGGGCTGGCGATGTCGAGCCGCAACGTCTACCTCGATGAGGACGAGCGCGCCGCCGCCCCGGTGCTGCACCGTGCGCTGCAGGCGGGAGCTGCGACCATCCTCGCCGGTGAACGCAGCGCGCCTGCCGTTCGCCATCTGATGGCCGGCATCGTGGAGGCCGAGCCGCTGGCGCAGCTGGACTACGCCGAGGTGGTCGACGCGGCCACCCTGCGACCGGTCGACCCGCTGGCGGGACCGGTGCGCCTGCTCGTGGCCGCCCGGTTTGGCAGGACGCGCCTGTTGGATAATCTTGGGGTCGAGGTCCCCGCCAGGGGGTGAGCCCACGCACGGCGACTGCTTCGCAGCGCCAAGCCAACAGGGAGTCCAGATGCGCAGGCGCATGATGAAGTCGAAGATCCACCGAGCGCGGGTCAGCGACGCCAACCTCCACTACGTCGGGTCCATCACGCTCGACACCGAGCTCATGGCCCTGGCAGACATCCGGGAGTGGGAACAGGTGCAGGTGGTCGACATCGACAACGGCGCCCGGTTCGAGACCTACGCCATCCCCGGTGGGCCTGGTGACGTGTGCCTGAACGGCGCAGCGGCCCGGCTGGTGCAGCCTGGTGACCGGGTCATCATCATCACCTATGCGGATTACGACGAGGTGGAGCTGGAGCACTTCGCCCCGAAGGTCGTGCACGTCGATGCCGCCAACCGGCCGGTCGACGAAGTGACGGCCAAGGCCTTGGCCGCCGGTGAAGGTCCCGGGCCCGTGCGCTACCAGGAGATCCCCGCCGAGCTCGTCTCGCCCTGATCCGTCTCTCGCCTCCCCCGGGACCCACCCATGACGACCGAGCCGCTCGATTTGCTCGTGCTCGGCAGCGGAGTGGCGGGACTCTCCGCCGCGGTCCGCGCCGCGGAGATCCACGGGATGCGCGTGGGTGTGCTCACGAAAGGCGAGCTGCACCAGGCCACCACTCGCTGGGCGCAGGGCGGGGTGGCGGCGGTCCTCCACGACGATCCCGATTCCACCGACCTGCATCTCGCCGACACCCTGGCCGCGGGTGCCGGACTCTGCGATGCCGACGCGGTGAGGGTGCTGGTCGACGAAGGTCCGGGGCGGGTCCACGAGCTGATCGCGCTCGGTGCCATGTTCGACCGGGACGAGCACGGCCGGCTGGAGCTCGCACGTGAGGGCGGTCACAGCCTGCCTCGCGTGGTGCACGCCGGTGGAGCGGCGACGGGTGCCGAGATCGAGCGGGCCTTGGTCGACGCCGTGCACCGCACCGCTGCCGTCCTCCACGAGAACACCTTCGCCCTCGAGTTGCTGGTCGACGGCGGCCGGTGCGTGGGCATCGAGGCCCTCGGCCCCGACGGCGGGCGGTACCAGGTGAGGGCGAGCAACGTACTGCTCGCCACCGGAGGCGCGGGGCAACTGTTCGCCGTCACCACCAATCCGCTCGAGGCGACCGGCGACGGCATCGCCATGGCACTGCGAGCCGGGGTGGCGGTGGCCGACATCGAGTTCGTGCAGTTCCACCCGACGGCGCTGCACCACCCGAGCATGCCGCGCCCGCTCCTGTCGGAGGCGTTGCGCGGGCACGGTGCGGTGCTGCGCGACGCCAACGGCGAGCGCTTCGTCGACGAGCTGTTGCCGCGTGACGAGGTCTCCCGGGCGGAGACGACCCGCATGCTCGAGCAGGGTGTCGATCACCTGTGGCTCGACGCGACCGGCCTCGAGGACTTCGAGCTGCGATTCCCGACCATCGCCGCGGATCTCCGTGCCGCCGGCCTCGATCCGGCCAGGGACTGGTTACCGATCGCCCCGGCCGCGCACTACCTGTGCGGCGGGGTCGTCACCGATCTCGACGGAGCGTCGTCGCTGGGCGGGTTGTGGGCTGCGGGTGAAGTCGCCTGTAGCGGTGTGCACGGTGCGAACCGGCTCGCCAGCAACTCGCTCCTCGAGGGAATGGTGTTCGCGTTCCGGGTGGTCGAGGCGATCGAGCGGGGCAAGCTCGAGGCTGAGGCCACCGGTGCCATGCGGGCGGTGCTCGACGGGGATGGGGCACCTGGGGTGATCCGCGGCCGTCCCGTCGACGAGCCGAGCGTCGACGCGGCCGGTGGAGACGCGACGGAGCTGATCGAACCAGCCGGGGTGGCTCGGCTTCGGGACCGGCTCCAGCGGCGCATGACCGAGCTCGCAGGCGTGATCCGCACCGGCTCGTCCTTGCAGGCGGCGATGAAGGAGGCAACCGCGGCCGCGGCTGCCGTGCCGTGGCCCGCGGGCTCGCCGGCGGCGGCTGAGTTGCGGAACCTCGCCCGCCTCGCGCACGCCATGTCGTTCGCGGCGATGGTCCGTGAGGAGAGCCGGGGGGCTCACACCCGCCAGGACTTCCCCGACCGGGACGACCAGCGGTTCCGCTCGAGGCTCGTCCTCAGGCCGCCGGTGAGCCAGGCTGGTGCAGCATGAGACCCGAGTGCCACCCACCTCGCTTCGCCGTCGCCGATGCCGTGCAGCGCGCGCTCGTCGAGGATCTCACCCCGCTCGGCGACCTCACCTCCTCGCTCCTGCCTGCGGACCTGCGGGCGTCCGCCGCCTTCGTTCCCCGTCGGGACGGTGTCCTCGCGGGCCGCTCGTGCGCGGAGGAGACGTTCCGCCAGGTCGATGCGAGCGTGGAGGTGTCCTGGAGCGCCGACGACGGCGATCAGCTCAGCGCCGGCATGCCGTTCGCGACCGTGGAAGGACGCCTGGCCTCGATCCTGACGGCGGAGCGCACCGCGCTCAACTTCCTCGGTCACCTCTCGGGAATCGCCACCCAGACCCGGCGCTTCGTCGACGCCGTGGCCGCCACCGGCTCGGCCACCAAGGTCTGGGACACTCGCAAGACCACACCCGGGCTACGGGTGCTCGAGAAAGCGGCGGTCCGCGCCGGCGGCGGCGCCAACCATCGAGGCAACCTCTCGGACTGGATCCTCCTCAAGGACAACCACCTCGCCCTGATGGGGGTCAGCGCTGCCGTCCACCAGGCACGCATCCGCTGGCCCGGCCGCACCGTCCACGTCGAGTGCGACCACCTCGAACAGGTCGAGGAGGCGCTGGCCGCCCGGGCCGACGCGCTGCTCCTCGACAACATGACGCCCGAGCAGGTCGCCGAGTGCGTGGTGGCCGCCGACGTGCACGTGGCCCGGCTCGGTGGCCGCCGGCCGCTGCTCGAGGTCTCCGGCGGCATCACCCTCGACACCGTCGCCAGCTACGCCGTGCTCGGAGTCGACTGCATCTCGGTCGGGGGCATCACCAACTCGGCGCCGGTCCTCGACATCGGCCTCGACATCGACCAGATCTGACGGACGAGCTGACGAACGGAAGGAGCTCTCGTGCTGCTCGCCATCGACGCCGGCAACACCCAGACCGTGGTGGGGCTGTACGAACTCGACGACGCGGGCTCGGCAGCAGGCCGCCGCCCGGAGGATGGCCTACTGGATCACTGGCGCATCGCCTCCCTGGCCGACCGCACCTCCGACGAGATGGCGGTGCTGTTGCAGGGGTTCCTCGCGTTCCGTGGTCACGCGCTCGACGACATCGACGGTGTGGTCATCTCGTCGGGTGTGCCACGGATCACCGCCACCCTACGCGACCTGGCCGACGGCTACCTCGACTTCGACCCGGTGGTGATCGAGCCTGGTGTGCGTACGGGCATCGCCATCCAGTACGAGAACCCGAAGGAAGTCGGCGCGGACCGGATCGCCAACGCCGTGGGTGCCTACGACCTCTACGGCGGACCGACGATCATCGCCGACTTCGGCACCGCCACCACCTGCGATGCCGTCTCCGAGAACGGTGAGTACCTCGGCGGCGCCATCGCTCCCGGCATCGAGATCAGCATGGATGCGCTCGTCGGCCGGGCGGCGGCCTTGCGGGCCGTCGAGCTGCGCGAGCCCCGGCACGTGCTGGGCAAGAGCACGGTGGAGTCGATCCAGTCCGGCGCGGTGTACGGCTTCGCGGCGCAGGTGGACGGGCTCTGCGACAGGATCCAGGAGGAGCTCGGGGACTGCACGATCGTGTCGACGGGAGGGCTGGCCGACCTCATCACCCCCCTGTCACGGCGCATCCAGCACGTCGAGCCGTGGCTCACCTTGCACGGCTTGCGTTTGGTGTACGAGAAGAACGCCTAGAGTCGGCGTGGCATGCGCGTCTTCATCACCGGCATGGGTGGTGAGCTCGGTACCGCCGTCGCTCAGCTCGTCGAGGACGACCCCTCGTTCGAAGCCGTAGCCGGGGCCGACCTCTTCCCGCCTCGCCGCCGTCTCGATCGAGCGGAGTTCCATCGCATCGATCCGCGTAACCGGGAGCGGATGTCCGCGGTCATCCGGGCCTTCGCGCCGACGGCCCTGCTACATCTGGGCGTCTACGAGCCCTACTCGCGGAGCAGCCCCCGAGCAGCGGTGGCGCGCACCGCGGCGGGAACGGCGGTGGCACTCGAGGCTGCGCTGGCCGGTGGCCGGCTCGATCGGGTGGTCGTGCGCAGCGGCATCGAGGTGTACGGGCGGCGGCGCGGCGCCCCGCTGCATCCCGACGAGGAGGTGCCACCCGCGCCCACATCGGCCTTCGGGCACACGATGCTGCACGTCGAGCAGGTCAGCCGTGAAGCCGGCAGGCGGGCCGGCGCTGCCGTCACGGTGTTGCGCTTCGCGCCGATCGTGGGACCTCATGTGCCCAGTCCGCTGGGCCGCCTCCTGCGGCTGCCCGCCGTGCCGTTCTCCCCACTCGCCGACCCCGCCTTCTCGGTGGTTCACCAGCACGACGTGGCTGCAGCCTTCGTAGCGGCGATGCGCCAGCCGTTCCAGGGTCCGCTCAACGTGGTCGGCCCCGGCGCGGTCACGGCGTCGCAGGCCGCTCGCCTGGGGGGCCGGGCCCCGGTGCCGGTCGTCGGCTCGGGTTGGCAGGTCGCTCGCGCCCTGGCTCGGCTGGCGGGCGCACCGGTGCCGGACCACGTGCAGGAGCTGCTGGTGCGGGGCCGCACCGCCGATGCCAGCCGGGTCACCGAGGTGCTCGGCATCCGGATGCTCCACCACACGCCCGATGTGGTGCGGCAGCTCTACGCGTGGGAGCCCATCGACTACCTGCGCTCCACGGCGGCCTGATGGAGGAGCTGCTCATCCCCGCGCCATTGGCCGAGATCGACCCGGATCGGCAGGACCTGTCCTACCCGGCGCTCGTCTCCCGCCGGTTCGCCGGCACCTTCCCGGTCGATGAGTGGGGCTTCGATCGTGACCTGGCCCTGCTCCTCGCGCCGTTCGCGAACCTGCTGCCGCGACCTCGAGTGCTGGACGCGGCTCGGGTGCCCGAGGTTGGTCCGGCACTCGTCATCACCGATCGATGGGTGGCGCCACCATGGCGGATGGTGCTCGCGGCCCTGCTGGCGGGCGCGACGGGTCGCCCGGTGCGGTTCGCCGGTGTACCGGACGTGGCGCCGTTCGGCCCGCTCCTTCGCCGTCTCGGAGGCGTGCCGGGGAACCTCCACGATCTGAGGAGCCTGCTGCGCTCGGGGGAGGTCGTGGTCAGCTCGTGCGGGTTCGATCCTCGCCGGCCGTTCGGCGTCGGTCGTCCACCGGAAGCCGTGCTGGCGGTGGCGATGTCGATGGGGGCACCGGTGGTACCCGCCGGTGTGGCGAGCTGCCTCCCGGGCCAGCTCAGCGAGGTCACGCTGCGCGAACCCGTGCGCACGGAGGGCGCGTCAGCGCCGGGCACGGTGGAGCAGCTCGTGGTGCGCCTGGCCGAGCGCTGGGGAGCGTTGTCCGCCTGACGCTCATATCCGCTCGTTCTGGCAGGTCGAACGCGTGCTTCAGCACGCGTTCGACCTGCCAGAACGGAAGGGTCGGTCGAGGTCGGGTCGCCGCATATCGATGTCGAAGGTGACGGTCGTGTCGCTGAACGGTGTTCGTGGCTCGCTACCATCGGTTCCATGCCGTTCGCACACGTGCCGGATGGGACCCGCATCCACTACGAGGTGTTCGGGGATCCCCGGGGCGAGCCCCTCGTGATGATCCAGGGCCTGGGCGCCGACCGGCGGGGCTGGATCCGCCAGCGCCGGGCCTTCGGCTCCCGGTTCCGGTGCGTCGTGCTCGACAACAGGGGAGTGGGCCGATCCGACAAGCCGACCGGTCCCTACGACCTCGAGGTGATGGCCGCCGACGTGGTGGCCGTGCTCGACGCACTCGGCCTCGACACCGTGCACGTGATGGGCGTGTCGATGGGCGGTGTGCTCGCGCAGATCGTGGGAGTCCGCCATGCCGAACGCGTCCGCTCGCTGGTGCTCGCCTGCACCGCCTGCCGGCATCTGCCCTGGCGGCGCGAACTGCTGGCGGAATGGGCCTCCATCGCTACGGTCCGGGGGATGCGCGCCCTCGTCGACGAGGCCGGCGAGTGGCTCATCGGGCCCCGCTCGAGGCATCGCTTCCGGCCCCTGGTCGGCATGATCGGCCCGCTGGCCCTGCAGGTGGCGCCAGAGAGCTTCGTGGCCCAGATCGAAGCCATCCTCGCCCTCGACGACGACGTGCGCTTCGAGCTGGGAGCCGTGCAGGTACCGACCCTGGCGCTCGTCGGCAGCCAGGATATCCTCACCCCGGTCGCTGACAGCGAGGAGATCTGCTCGCTGGTGCCCGGCGCCGAGTTATCCGTGATCGGCGGTGCCGCTCACGGCTTCAACTTCGAGAACGCGGGGGCGTTCAACCGGGCCGCGCTCGACTTCCTCCAGCGCTCCGTGGCTCGGGTCGGATCCGCCTGATCGGGCGCGATCCCCCGGTCCGAGTCCGCTGCCGCAACGTGGAGTGGCCCGGCACCGAGGTGCCGGGCCACGTTGGCGCACTGACCGACCAGGTCAGCGACTGATCCAGATCCCCGTGATGTAGGGCTTGGGCATGAAGTTGCCCCAGGGCAGCACCCGGAACCAGTTGAGGCCGCTGATGTTCTTCTCGGCGATCAGCGCGTACGGGGTGTCGAAGAGCCACACGTCGATGACCTGCTCGTTGCGATCACGAGAGAGCTTCTGGTAGGCCTCGCGGCGATTGGTGCGATCGGTCTCGACCCGGCCGTACCGCAGGGCGTTCTCGGTGACGTCGCTGTAGTACTGGCTGAAGTTGATGATGATCCCGCCCTTGGCGGTCTCCTGGGCCCAGAACACGTACTGGGAGTCCGGATCGGGGTACCCGTAGTTGCGGAACATCGCCGCTTGGAAGTCGCCCTGGGTGAGCTTGACGATGTAGGCGGTCTGCTCGATCGTTTCGAGCTGGGCCTCGATGCCGACCTGGCGCCACATCTCCTGCAGCTCCTGCATCAGGGTCAGCTCCTCGACCGGTGGCAGCCCGATGAGCTTGAAGCGCAAAGCGGGTTGACCGGTCTGGGCCTTGTACGCCTCGATCTCCTCCCGGGCCTTCTGCGGGTCGTAGGCCGGATATCCCGTCTCGTCCGGGGGTACACCGCCCCACCGGGAGGTCTCACTGAACGGCGAGGTGTCCGACCTGACGTCCTCACCGGAAGAGACCTGATCGACGATCTTCGCCCGGTCGGTGGCATAGGCCAGGGCCCGGCGGGCATGCACGTTGTCGAACGGTGGCTTGCTCGTGCTGAGCATCACGAAGGTCTTCTCGGAGTTGTAGTCCTTCACCACCTGGAAGCGGTCCTTCATCGTCGAAGCGTCGACCGCACGGGTGCTCATGATCATGTTCACGTCACCCGAGGCCAGCGCGTTGGCTCGCTGCTGGGGGTCGACGATCGGGCGGAACTCCATGGCATCCAGGTAGGGGCCGTTGCGCTGCCCCAGGGGCACGCCCACCTCGGCGCACAGCTTCTTGACCGAGTCCTCGGGGCTCGGGAGCGCGCACGGCCCACCCCAGTACTCGTCGAAGGCCCGAACCTTCACGCTGTCGTCCTGCTTCCAGCTCTCGAAGCGGAACGCGCCGGTGCCCACGGGCGAGCTCTGCCCCTTGTCGGGCTTGGCCAGCATGGACGGCGCCATCACGAAGCCGACCGGACCGGCCAGGACGTTGAGGAACGCGGACCACGGCTCGGTGGTGACCACCCGGAAGGTGTAGGTGTCGATCACGTCGACGGACTGCACCATGGGACCGAGGGCCACGCTGGAGAGGCCGTCCCGGATCGCGAGGAGGATGCCGTCGACCACGGCCTTTGCGGTCATCTCCGTGCCGTCGTGGAACTTGATGCCCTGGCGGATCTTGACCGTCCAGCGGGTCAGGACCTCGTTGATGTCACCGCTCTCGGAGAGGTCATTGGCCGACGCGCTCTCCGCCAGCCACGGCACGATGTTCTGGTCGGCGTCGTAGACGAAGAGCGGCTCGAGGAACGAAGAGCCGACGAACTCGCCGGCATCGGCCCACTGCGCGAGGGCTGGGTTCCAGCCATTGGTCTCCGCGGTGACCGCGAAGATCACCTTGCCACCTTGTTGAGGCTGGCCTTCCTGGGTGATGCCGGCCTCGACGGCAGGGGTGGTCGATACCGTGTCCGAGGCGTTCTTCTTGTCGCCCCCACAGGCCGCTGCCAGCAACAGCAGTGCCACGAGGACGGCGGCCACCGGCTGGCCCCGTCGTCGCGTTTGGAGGTCGTTGCCCACCATGTGCCCTCCCATCCCGGGTCGCCCACCGATCGTCCCTCGGTGGCCCGGCCCTCGTTCGAGCGGCCCCAGGCCGCTCCCCGTCATCCTCTACGTCGGCCGCCGGGGGCCGAAGTTGAAGGTCATCGCGTCAACTTGCATCCACCTGTCATGACCTCAGCCAGATCGCAGGCCACCACGGCTTGCCGTCCTGGCGGGCGAATCCCAGCCGTTGGGGCGCAGAGAGGCCCCCGACGTTCGCCCTGGCTGCCAGGCCCCAGTCGTTGTGGTACAGCCACACGAAGGCCACCTCGTCGTTGATGGCCCGAACGGCTTGTTTGATCTCGGCAGTGCGCTGGTCGGGGTCGGCGGTGGCGCGGGCGGTGTCCAGGGCTCGGTCGACGGCGCTGCTCCGCAGCCCACCGAAGTTGATGCCACCGGACGGATCGGCGTAGCTCGAGTGCCAGAAGATGTAGTTGGAGTCGGGGTTGACGTACGCGAAGTTCCGGAACATCGCAGCCTGGAACTGTCCGCCGAACACCTGAGCGAGGAAAGCTCCCTGCTCCAGGACCTCGATCGAGACCTGCATCCCGAGGGCCGTCCACTGCGCTTGCAGCAGCTCGGCTTCGGTCTTCTGCTGGTTGGAGCTCGGGGTGGTGATCGTGAACGCGAGCGGCTGGCCCGTCTGCTCGGTGTAGGTGGCGATCTCCTCGCGGGCACGCTCGAGGTCGTAGCTCGGGTAGCCCGAATCCTCGAGGTGGTAGCGCTCGTCCTCCGTGTAGGGCTGGTCCGCGTCCTTCTGGATCCCTCCACCGACAGCGTCGTTGATCGCTTGGCGGTTGGTGGCGTGGGCGAGGGCCTTGCGGGCGTGGATGTTGTCGAAGGGTGGTTTGGCGAGGTTGAGCATGGCGAAGGTCTCTTCGGCGGCGAAGTCCTCCACCTGCACGATCCCGGAGGTGGATCGGAACTTCTTCACCGATTCCGGATCCTGAGTGAGGATCAGGTCGACGTCGCCGGCTTCCAGCGCCGCCGCACGGCTGGTCTGGTCGACGATGGCCCGGAACTCGATGCCGTCCAGATGGGCCTTCGGGCCCCAGTAGGCCTCGTTCCGGGTGACCCGGATCGGATCACCCGGCCGCCACGGACCGGCTTGCTTGAACGGCCCGGTGCCGATGGCCACGGTCGAGTCGTTGGCCTCGATCGCGGCCGGAGCGGCCATGTACCCGCCTTGGGCGGCGACCGTGTAGTCGTAGCCGAACCAGGGGGTGCTCATCCGCACCTCGACCGTGAGGGGGTCGACCACCACGACCTCGCGGATCGGTTTGAGGGCGGTCCCGGTGATGGGAACCGCGCGGCGGGCGTCGATGTTCATCTTCACCGCGGCCGCGTCGAACGGCGAGCCGTCGTGGAAGACGACGTTGGGCCGCAGCATGATGGTCCACACGGTGCCGTCGTCGTTCGGCGTCATGGACTCGGCGAGGTGCGGTACCAGGTTGCGCTCCTCATCGAAGGTCATGAGGGTGTCGTAGATCGACGACGCGATGAGGTTGCCTTCCAGTGACCACCGGGCGGTGATCGGAAGCAGGCCGTCGGGTTCGGCGCCCACGGCCACTTTCAGCGTGCCACCGGGGGTGGGTGGACCCTCCTCCACGGGGGCTGCCTGGTTGACGGTCCCCGCCGGTCCTTCCCCTTCGTCTCCGGAGCCACCACACGCGGTGGTGAGCAGCAGCAAGGCCGCCAGCACGGCGAGCAGGTGCGCGAACGGCCTCACCGAGGGATGTCGCGAGTCGGTCATCTCGGCCCCTTCCCCCCAAGATCTGATAGCTCGTCAGATTGGGACCGACTCTAGTCCGATCGACCCGCCCAGTCCGGGCAGGTCCGGGCCGCTAGCTCGCGATGGCTGCCACGGAGTCCAACAGGTGCCGCGCGGCGGCACCCAGCGCCTCGGCCGATTCGCTGGCACCGAACGGTTCGAGCGCCCCCAGGGCCGACTCCACGTACCGGCGGGCCGTGCCCAGCGCACCGTCGACCGCGCCGTTCGATCGGACGAGCTCCCGCGCCGTCGCCAGGTCGGACTCCGACAGTGGCTGGCCGAGCAGCTGGCCGAGCCGGCGGGCGGCGCCACCCCCCTCGGCGAGGGTGCGGATGACCGGCAGGGTGTAGACGCCCTCGAGCAGGTCGTGGCCTGCGGGCTTGCCGAGCTCCTCGTCCGTGGCGACCACGTCGAGCACGTCGTCGACGATCTGGAAGGCCATGCCGAAGTCCCGACCGAAGCTGGTCAGGTGCTCGACGTCGTCGCGGGGCAGGCCGGCCACCAGTCCGCCGACCCGGCAGGCGGTCGCGAGCAGCGAGGCGGTCTTGCCCTCGATGGACGCGAGGTAGGCCGACTCGGTGCGCGCGGCGTCGAAGGTGTGCTGGAGCTCGAGCACCTGGCCCTCGCACAGCCTGCCGATCGTCGACGCCAACAGTCCGGCTACCTCCGTGCCCAACGATGCGGCGATCTCCGAGGCCTTGGCGAGCAGGTAGTCGCCGGCCAGGATCGCCTTGAGGTTCCCCCACCGGGCGTTCACGCTCTCGACCGTCCGTCGGGTGGTGGCGTCGTCCATCACGTCGTCGTGGTACAGCGAGCCCAGGTGCACCAGCTCCACCGACACCGCTCCGAGGATCACCTCCGGCGCCGCGGGTTCGAGCTGCGTACCCCGGATGCCGGCGGCGGTCACGGTGAACGCTGGCCGGACCCGCTTCCCTCCAGCCCGGATGAGGTGGCTGGCGACCTCGGTGAGGAACGGGTCCTCGGAACGCACGGACGCGACCAGCTCCTCCTCGACTCGGGCCAGATCGGCCTGCAGGACGGGTAGGCGGAGGAGCGGGCTCGGTGTCGCCACGACTCGACGATAGGCCCGCCACTGGCCGATCCCGAAACCCGCGTGGTCGCGGATCCCGAAGCTGGTCCGGGCGGCGATCGGTGCACCCTCCAGGAGCTCGGGCGCCCCGTGCGATCCCGGGGCAGCTGGTTACACTTGATCCACAGTTCCCTCTCCAGGGAGGCACTCCCTTTGTTCGAACGATTCACCGATCGGGCCCGCCGAGTCGTCGTCTTGGCACAGGAGGAGGCGCGCCTGCTCAACCACAACTACATCGGCACCGAGCACATCCTGCTCGGCCTGATCCACGAGGGCGAAGGGGTCGCCGCGAAGGCCCTCGAGTCCCTCGGCATCTCGCTCGAGGCCGTGCGCAGCCAGGTCGAGGAGATCATCGGTCAGGGGGGTTCCTCGCCGAGCGGACACATCCCCTTCACGCCCCGGGCCAAGAAGGTCCTCGAGCTGTCGTTGCGCGAGGCGCTGCAGCTCGGCCACAACTACATCGGCACCGAGCACATCCTCCTCGGCCTCATCCGCGAGGGTGAAGGGGTGGCGGCCCAGGTGCTGGTGAAGCTGGGTGCCGACCTCTCCCGCGTGCGCCAGCAGGTGATCCAGCTCCTGTCCGGGTATGCGGGTCCGGGCGGCCAGGAGAAGGCCGGCGCCACCACCGGCGGCAGCGGCGAGCAGACCCCCTCCGGCTCGCTGGTGCTCGACCAGTTCGGCCGTAACCTCACGCAGCTGGCCCGGGAGAAGAAGCTCGACCCGGTGATCGGCCGTGAGCGTGAGACCGAGCGGGTGATGCAGGTCCTGTCGCGCCGGACCAAGAACAACCCGGTGCTCATCGGTGAGCCAGGCGTCGGCAAGACGGCGATCGTCGAGGGCCTCGCCCAGGCGATCGCGGCCGACAACGTCCCGGAGACCCTGCACAACAAGCAGCTCTACACCCTCGACCTGGGGGCGCTCGTGGCCGGGTCCCGCTACCGCGGCGACTTCGAGGAGCGCCTGAAGAAGGTCCTGAAGGAGATCAAGACCCGCGGCGACATCATCCTGTTCATCGACGAGCTGCACACCCTCGTCGGCGCGGGCGCGGCCGAGGGTGCCATCGACGCGGCGTCGATCCTCAAGCCGATGCTGGCCCGCGGCGAGCTGCAGACGATCGGTGCCACCACGCTCGACGAGTACCGCAAGCACCTCGAGAAGGACGCGGCGCTCGAGCGTCGGTTCCAGCCGATCAAGGTCGAGGAGCCTTCGGTCGCCCACACCATCGAGATCCTCAAGGGGCTGCGCGATCGTTACGAGGCGCACCACCGGGTCACGATCACCGACCAGGCGCTCGTGGCCTCCGCGAACCTCGCCGATCGCTACATCTCGGATCGTCACCTGCCCGACAAGGCCATCGACCTGATCGACGAGGCCGGCTCGCGCCTGCGCATCAAGCGCATGGAGACCCCGCCGGACTTCAAGGAGCTGGAGAACCAGATCGCGCAGGTCGTGCAGCAGAAGAAGGAGGCCGTCGAAGCGCAACGCTTCGAGGAGGCCGGACGGCTGCGCGACAAGGAGAAGGAGTTGCTACAGCTCAAGGAAGCCAAAGAGCGCGAGATGAAGGAGAAGGGCATCGACCTGTTCGACGAGGTCGACGAGGAGTCGATCGCCGAGGTCCTCTCGATCTGGACGGGCATCCCGGTCTACAAGCTCACCGAGGAGGAGACCGCCAAGCTCTTGCGCATGGAGGACGAGCTGCACAAGCGGGTCATCGGCCAGGAGGACGCCATCAAGGCTGTCAGCCAGGCGATCCGGCGCACCCGTGCCGGCCTGAAGGACCCGAAGCGGCCGTCGGGCTCGTTCATCTTCCTCGGCCCGTCAGGCGTCGGGAAGACCGAGCTCGCCAAGACGCTCGCCGAGTTCCTCTTCGGCGACGAGGACTCGCTGATCCAGCTCGACATGTCCGAGTACATGGAGAAGCACACGGTCAGCCGGCTGGTCGGGTCGCCACCGGGCTACGTCGGCTACGAGGAGGGTGGCCAGCTCACCGAGGCCGTGCGGCGCAAGCCGTTCTCGGTGGTGCTGTTCGATGAGATCGAGAAGGCCCATCCCGACGTGTTCAACACGCTGCTGCAGATCCTCGAGGAGGGTCGTCTCACCGACTCGCAGGGTCGGTCGGTCGACTTCCGCAACACCGTGCTGATCATGACCTCGAACCTGGGTACGCAAGATCTCCGCAAGGCGAGCCTGGGCTTCTCCCGGGCCGACGAGGCAATCAGCTACGAGAAGATGAAGGAGAAGGTCAACGACGCGCTGAAGCAGCACTTCCGCCCGGAGTTCCTGAACCGCATCGACGACACGATCGTCTTCCACGAGCTGAGCAAGGCCGAGGTGACCCAGATCGTCGACCTGATGATCCGGCGGGTGCAGACCCAGCTCGAAGGCCAGGGGCTCGGGCTGGAGCTCACCCCTGCCGCCAAGGCGCTGCTGGCCGACAAGGGCTATGACCCGACGCTCGGGGCTCGCCCGCTCCGTCGCGCCATCCAGCGCATGGTGGAGGACCCGCTCTCCGAACGGCTGCTCTGGAAGGAGTTCCGCGCCGGTGAGACCATCATCGTCGACGCGGAGCCCGACCCCGAGACCGGCGAGCACGTCATCACGTTCCGCTCGGTCGAGGGTCTTGAGCCACCGCCGGTCGAGCTGGCGGAGGCCGGGCCCACGGAGTGACCCGACGGAGCGAAAATGAGCCGATCGGCCGAGTGACCTCGGGCTGATCAGTCGTTACGTTGATCACATCCTGTCCGATCCACCCCCGCCCGGGTCACCGGGCGGGGGTGAGGTCGTTTTCGGGGGCGTCGAGGGCCGGGCTAGCGTCTGGCGCCATGTCATCCCGCCCGGGGCTGGTGCACGCCGCGGTGCTGGCCCTCGTGGTGGCCCTCACCGGCTGCCGGATGCAGGTCGCCGTGGACATCGCCGTCGACGACGCTGGGAGTGGCACGGTCACAGTGGGGATCGGGCTGGATGACGACGCGCTGGCCCGGGTGGGTGACCTCCGGCGGCAACTCCGGGTCGATGACCTGCAGCACACGGGCTGGGAGATCTCGGAGCCACAGGAGGAACCCGACGGTCTGACCTGGGTCCGTGCCCGCAAGGCCTTCGATGATCCGGCGGGGGCGACCGCGGTGCTCTCGGAGCTGACGGGCCCGGATGGGGCGTTCCGCGGCTTCACGGTGGGCGAGGAAGCGGGGGTCCTGGGCACGACCTACCGGGTCGAGGGAACCGTGGATCTCACCGCGGGGCCCGAGGCCTTCAGCGACGCGGAGCTCGCGGCCGCGCTCGGGGGTGACCCGTACGGGGGGACGCTGGCGGCGATCGAGCGGGAGGAGGGCCAGCGGGTGGCCGACATGGTCGAGTTCCGGGTCAACGTGGCGCTGCCCAACGCCAGCACCAAGTCCTACGTCGCCAGCTTCGACGACGAGCACCCGACGTCGATCGACGCGTCGTCCACGGTGAACAGCAAGGCAGCGGTGCTGCTCGTCTGGACGCTGGTGGCTGCGGCGGGTCTGGTGGCGTTGGTCGCGCTGCGCCGCGCGTTCGGCCGGGTGCGCGCCTGACGCTCCCCGGCTCGGTGGCGCGCGGGGCTTCAGCCCTCGATGGAGCGGCGGAGCGCTTCGAGATCGAGCGCCCACCCGAAGCTGACCCGCGGCAGGCTGCCGTCGTCGTACTCCCACCCCCCGTGCCAGAACCGCACGACGCTGGCCGAACCCTCGGGGTCCGGCTCGACCCGGATCGCGATCTGGGTGCCCGTCCATTCCTCAGGCCCGTCGAGCACGTCGAAGTGGACCAACTCTGGTGCGTCGAGCGTGTCGATCCGCAGGTGCAGGGGTCGGTCGCCTTTGCATCGCAGATCGCCGCCTTCTCGCACCTCACCGGTGATCGAGCCTCCCCACCAGCGGCCCAGCTCGGTGGTATCGGTGAGGGCCCGGAAGACCCGCTCGGGGGGCGCGGCGATGGTCAGCTCGTGGACGATCGAGTGCATGGCCGGAGCATAGGTTGCCTCCGCGCCGTTCAGCGCCGGTGGCCGGCGCCATCCCTACGACCGATCCTGCATGTCACACCCCCTCGTTAGGTTCGGCAGCATGGCGAAGGTCAAGACGGTGTTCCGGTGCTCGGTCTGCGGTGGCACCTCACCTCGTTGGGTTGGTCGGTGCCCGTCGTGCGCGGAGTGGAACTCGCTGGTCGAGGAGCTCGGATCACCGTCCGGTGACCGCGAGCACGCCGCGACGACCCAGGCTGTTCCCATCGGCGAGGTCGACCTTCAGGCGTGGCACTCCGTTCCGACCGGCGTCCCCGAGGTCGACCGGGTGCTCGGTGGCGGTCTGGTCGCGGGCTCGGTGACTCTGTTGGGCGGGGAGCCCGGTGTGGGCAAGTCGACGTTGCTCCTCCAGGTCGCCGCGGCCATGACCAGGGGAGAGAGACGGGTGCTCTACGTGTCGGCGGAGGAGTCGGTGCAGCAGGTCCGGCTGCGGGCCGAGCGGTTGGGCACGATCACGCCGACGCTGTGGTTGGCCGCGGAGACCGCCGTTCCCGCGGTGGTGGCGCAGGTGGCCGCAGTCTCGCCCGACTGTCTCATCATCGATTCTCTCCATACGCTCCACCACCCCGACTCCGCGTCGGCTCCGGGCTCGGTGACACAGGTGCGGGAGTGCGCAGCGGCGCTGGTGCGCGAGGCGAAGGCGCGCGCCCTGGCGACGATCCTCGTCGGGCACGTCACGAAGGACGGTGCGCTCGCTGGCCCCCGGGTGGTCGAGCACCTGGTCGACACCGTGCTGTCGTTCGAAGGAGAGCGCCACCACGCGTTGCGAGCATTGCGGGTGGTCAAGCACCGCTTCGGTTCGACCGACCGCCTCGGGATGTTCGAGATGACCGGCGCGGGCCTGGGTGCCGTACCGGACCCGAGCCGGCTCTTCCTGGCCGACCGCCGTGCCGGGGTACCGGGATCGGTGGTGGTGCCGATGCTCGACGGGCACCGCCCGCTGCTCGTCGAGATCCAGGCGCTCGTCGGTCCGAACGGGCAAGCCCCGGCGCCCCGGCGGGCGGCCCAGGGGGTCGACAGGGGCCGGCTCTCGACGGTGGTGGCGGTTCTCGAGCAGCGGGTCGGCGCCCCGCTCGGTCGAGCTGACGTGTACGCGTCGGCGATCGGCGGGGTCCGGGTCTGCGAACCAGGTGCCGATCTCGCGGTCGCGCTGGCCATCATGAGCTCCCTCGCGGGGGAGCCGGTGCCATCCGAGGTCGTGGTGTGCGGGGAGATCGGTCTCGGCGGTGAGCTGCGTCAGGTCAACCAGTGTGAGCGGCGGCTGGCCGAGGCGGCCCGGCTGGGCTTCACGGCGGCCATCGTGCCGCGGCACGCCCCCGACCCGCCGCCGGGCCTGCACGCGCTGCGGGCCACGACGGTGGGTGAGGCCATCGCACTCGCCGGGATCCCATTGCCTTGAGAGGGCGGGTTCCCCCGGCTGGGTGGCCGGCGGCATGGGACTGCCCGCCTCGGCGATCAGCGACCATCCCGAACTAGACTTCGGCTGTGACCCGCAGGCGCAGCGAGGCGCTGCACGACGCGCTGGCCGCGGTGGCCCCTGGCAAACCCCTCCGAGAGGGGCTGGACCGGATCCTCCAGGCCGGCATGGGTGCGCTCATCGTGGTGGGCGACGGTCCCGAGGTGTTGAACATCTGCTCGGGAGGCTTCCTACTCGACGCCGCGTTCAGCCCTCAGCGCCTCTCGGAGCTGGCCAAGATGGACGGTGCCATCATCCTCGCTCGCGATGCGAGCCGCATCGCGAGAGCGAACGTGCATCTCGTGCCCAATCCGAACGTCCCGACGTCGGAGACCGGTACTCGCCATCGCACCGCGGAGCGGGTCGCCCGGTCGATCAACGTTCCGGTGAGCTCCGTCTCCGAGGACATGTCGATCATCGCGGTCTACATGGGCGCCGAGAAGCATCAGCTCGTACCGGTCACCCGGCTACTCGATCGGGCGAACCAGGCGCTGCAGACCCTCGAGCGCTACAAGCAGCGCCTCGATGAGGTGTCCGCTCACCTCTCGACCAACGAGATCGAGGACGTCGTGACCATCCGGGACGTCGTGATGCTCCTCCAACGCACCGAGATGGTGCTGCGGATCGCGGACGAGATCGAAGACGCCATCATCGAGTTGGGCACGGACGGGCGCCTGGTGCGGCTCCAGCTCGAGGAGGTGCTCGGTGGTGTCGAGGACGATCGTCGGCTGGTGCTGCTCGACTACTTCCACGAAGACCCGAGCTGGCACCTGGAGGAGGCTCTGGCGGGGCTGGCCGAGCTCGACACGGAAGAGCTCGGGGACCTCAAGCGGGTGGCGGAGGTCCTCCACCTCCCAGAGGGAGTCACCGATCTGGACGCCCCGATCCAACCCAAGGGCTACCGGCTCCTGTCGCGCATCCCGCGGTTGCCCGAGTCCGTGGTCGATCACATCGTCGACCGCTTCGGGAGCCTCTCGAAGATCATGCGGGCCACCATCGACGATCTCGACGACGTCGAGGGCGTCGGCGCGACGCGGGCGAAGGCGATCAAGGAAGGCCTGTCCCGGCTGGCGGAGACCAGCATCCTAGATCGTTACGCCTGACCGATCCCGTCCGTGGCGGATCGCGCTCGGACCACCCGCGCCCGGCGGTCGCGACTAGAACACGATCCATGCGGATCGAGTTGCCGAGTGGCACGGAGGCCGAACTGGTCGTCCCCGGTGGCGACCCACCCTCAGGTGGGCTCGTCGTGATCCCCGACATCATGAGCCTGCGCCCGCTGTTCGACGAGCTCGTGGCTCGGTTGGCGGACGAGACGGGTTGGGCGGTGTGCGCGTTCGACCTGTGGCCCGGTTACGCCGGTGAGCCGCTCGAGTGGCGGCTCCAGCATGTGGGCGATCTCCGTGACGACCGGGTGCTCGGCGATGCCGCTGCCGCGGCCGACGCCACCGGTGCCAGGGAGGTCCGGGTCATCGGCTTCTGCATGGGGGGCATGTACACGCTGAAGGCTGCAAGTACCGGGCGCTTCACGCGGGCCGCGGCGTTCTACGGCATGATCCGAGTGCCCGAACAGTGGCGTAGCCCCACGCAGGCAGAGCCGCTCGAAGCGCTGTCCTCGCCGACCCGGTGCCCGACGATGGCGATCATCGGCACCGAGGATCCCTGGACCCCTCCCGAGGACGTGGCGGCGTTGGAGGAACTGGGGGTGCGGGTGGTGCGCTACGAGGGCGCCGAGCATGGCTTCGTGCACGATCCGAGCCGTCCCGCCCACCGCCCTGAGGACGCCGCGGACGCCTGGCGTCAGGTGCTGGCGTTCCTGGGAGCGTCGTCCTGAGTCGCTGAGCCCGAACTGTTCGACACTGCAGGGGGCTGCCGCCGCACCGCCAGTGACCACCCACGCCGTCACGCGTTCTGGCATGTCAAACGCGTGCTGAGGCACGCGTTTGACATGCCAGAACGAAAAACGGGTGCGGGTGAAGACGAGGGGGCTCGGCATGGGGGCGGCGGGGCCGGAGGAGCCCGCTCAGCGGGCGCGGCGGGCGAGTTGCTCGCGATTGGTGATCCGGTAGCGGCGGTCGGCCTGCTCGATCCAGCCCAGGCGCACGAACGAGGCGATGGCCTTGTTGACCCGCTCCCGGGAGGCGCCGACCATCCCGGCCAGCTCCTCCTGGGTGATGGGCAGTGAGAACTCGTCCTCGTCGCCCGCGAGCTCGAGCAGTCGTTTGGCCGTGCGGCCGGTGACGTCGAGGAACACCGAGTCGGCGAGCGCCTCGTCGGTGGATCGGAGCCGGCTGGCCAGGAGGGCCACGACGTTCCAGAGCAGCTCGGGCTGTGACTCGTAGAGCGCGCGCAGCGGCGCGTAAGGGATGGCGATGACCGTCGAGGGCTCGAGCGCTCGGGCCTCTGCGGAGCGGGTCAGGCCGTCGAACAGCGGCATCTCCCCGAACAGGTCACCGCGCTCCATCAGCGCCATCACCGACTCCCGGCCATCGACGGACTTGTTGGCGATGGCGATGCGACCCGAGGTGACGACGAACAGCTCGGCAGGGTCGTCACCTTCGCTGAACAGCACATCGCCCCGGCTGAACGTCCGGTCCTCGGCCGCTTCGACCAGCTTCTCGAGATCCTCAGGAGCGATGCCGCGAAAGAGCTCGACGTCGGTGAGCAGTGCCCGGTCGACCACGAGGGCGATGCTAGTGCCTGGGGACCCCGCCGGCGGCCGGGCGATCGGTTGGTCTGCGCCGACCGCGCACCGCGGTGCCCGGGCATGAGGTCGGGCGTCGCCACCCGCTCGGATCACTTGTTCGTCGATCCCGGGCGTCCCTACCCTGGGCGCATTCCCGTTGACCGGTCCGTTCGACTCCCGGGAGTGCTATGCCGTTCGACGTCGGTGACAAGGTCGTCTATCCGCATCACGGTGCGGCGGTGGTCGAGAGGAGGGAGAAGAAGGAAGCGTTCGGCGAAGTTCGGGAGTACCTCGTGCTCCGCCTCGCCTACGGCGATCTCACCCTGATGGTCCCGGCCGACAACACCGAAGAAGTCGGCTTGCGCGAGGTCATCAACGACGAAGAGGTCGAGGAGGTGTTCGCGGTGCTCCGCAAGAAGGAAGCGCGGATGCCGACCAACTGGTCGCGGCGGTTCAAGAACCACGTCGAGAAGCTGAAGTCCGGCGACGTCTACCAGGTGGCGGAGGTGGTGCGGAACCTCTCCTTGCGGGACAAGGACAAGGGCCTGTCCGCGGGCGAGAAGCGGATGCTGGCCAAGGCCCGGCAGATCCTCGTGTCCGAGCTCACGTTCGCCATCGACGTCAGCCAGGAAGAGGCCGAGGCCAAGCTCGACGAAGCGCTGGCGTAGCGCATGGGGCCCGAGCCCGTGCGCGTGTGGGCGATCGTGCTGGCGGCCGGCCAGGCGACCCGGTACGGCTCGGACACCCCCAAGCAGTACGAGCGCCTCGGCGGCCAGCGTGTGCTCGACTGGTCGATCGACGCCGCTCGCCGGACCTGCGACGGTGTGGTGCTGGTGGTGGCGGAGGCGTTCGCCGGCGCCCCCGAGCCGGGTGTGGATGCGGTGGTGGTCGGTGGTGCTACCCGATCGGCATCCGTGCGGGCCGGGCTGCGGCTCGTACCGGACGATGCCGAGATCGTGGTGGTCCACGACGCGGCCCGACCCCTGGCGGGCGCGACGCTGTTCGACTCGGTCATCGAAGGGGTGGCCGCGGGAGCGGACGGTGCGGTGCCGGGCGTGCCGCTGACCGACACGGTCAAGCGGGTGGACGACCGAGGCCAGGTGCTCGAGACCCTCGACCGGGAGGAGCTGGTGGCGGTGCAGACCCCCCAGGCCTTCCGGGCCGGGGTGCTGCGGGACGCGCATCGGGGGGAGCCGGAAGCCACCGACGACGCCGCCTTGGTGGAGGAGCTCGGCGCGACCGTGGTGGTGATCCCCGGGGACCCCTGCAACCTCAAGATCACCTTCGCGAACGACCTGCGCATCGCGGAGCTGCACCTGACATGAGTCGAGCTGGGGTTACGGCCCAGTCGAGCGGTGAGGTGCCGGCAAGCGGGCTTGCTAGGTTGCGGGGATGGCCGTCCGGGTGGGGCAGGGCTTCGACGTGCACGCCTTCAGCGAGGATCCCGCACGCCTGCTGATCCTCGGCGGGGTCCGCTTCGACGGCGAGCGGGGGCTCGCCGGCCACAGCGATGCCGATGTGGTGGCCCACGCCTGCGCGGATGCGCTCCTCGGAGCGGCGGGGCTCGGTGACCTCGGGGCGCACTTCCCCGACACCGACGAGCGATGGCGTGGTGCGGACTCGGTCGCGTTGCTCACGGAGGTGGCCGGGCTGGTGCGGGCCGGAGGTTGGACGGTCGGCAACGTCGACTGCGCGGTGGTCTGCGAGCGGCCGAAGCTCGCGCCCTGCCGGGCGGCGATGCAGGAGCGGCTCAGCGCGGCGGTGGGTGCCCCGGTGACGGTGAAGGCCAATCGTTCGGAAGGACTCGGTGCCATCGGTCGGGGGGAGGGCATCGCCTGCTGGGCCGTCGCGGTGCTCGTCTCGTGAGTCGCGCTCGACGGCCGGGGCCTCGCAGTGGTCGCTCTGGCGGCGGTCGCTCGGGCGGTGCTCGCTCGGGCGGTGGGCCGGGCAAGGCATCCCGAGCCATGCCGCGGCGCCCGCGTGAGCGGGGGCTGGGCGGTGAGCAGGTCGAGGGTCGCCAGGCGGTGCGCGAGCTGCTCGTGGCCGGGCGTCGTCGAGTGCGCGAGGTGCTCGTCGCGGCCGACGTCGAGGACCTCCGGCCCCTGCAGGACCTCGCGGACCTGGCCATGGCGGAGGGCATACCCGTGCGTGAGATCTCCCGCCGCCGGTTGGCCGCCGAAGCCCGTACCGAGGCCCCCCAGGGCGTCATCGCCCGCGCCGCACCCCTCGCCGAGGTCGACCTCGACGAGCTGGCGGTGCCGACCGCCGGCCGAACGCCGTTCCTGGTCGCGGTCGACGGGGTGACCGACCCCGGCAACCTCGGTGCGCTGCTCCGCTCCGCGGAGTGCGCCGGGGCTACCGGCGTGGTGTTGCCCCGGCATCGGGCGGTCCACATCACCCCCATGGTGACCAAGGCGGCCGCCGGGGCGGTTGAGCACCTCTCCATGGCGCTCGTCGGGGGGCTGCCGGCCGCCATCCTGCGGCTGCGCGAGCTGGGGGTGTGGGTGCTCGGGCTCGATGCGGCGGGTGATCGACCGCTGTTCGAGCTGCCCATCCGCGACGAACCGGTGTGCCTGGTCCTCGGGGCGGAAGGCGCCGGTCTGTCCCGCCTCGTCCGCCAGCGCTGCGACCTGGTCGTGCGCATCCCCCTGCTCGGGAACCTGGCCTCGCTCAACGTGGCCGCGGCCGGCACGCTCGCCTGCTACGAGGTGGCCCGCCGGCGACTCGCGACCGGCTGAGCCATCACGGACGCGAAGATGGCTCATCGGCATCCGTCGAACGAGGGAGTGTGCTGGTGAGCAAGATCCGGGTCGTCCTGGCGAGTGGGCTGCTCGCCTGCCTACTCGGGGCGTGCGCGTCGGGATCCGGGTCCGAGGACCAGCAGGCGAGCCAGCCACCTTCCCCCACCCCCCCCTCGTCCACGGGCGACACCTGCTCCGACCCCGCGAACGACCTCGCGCTGGACCCGGGGATGGAGACCGGCACCGGCGGGCTGGAAGGGATCGACCTCACCACGGCATCCGCCACCCTCGAGGGCGACCAGCTCGTGGTGCGCTTCGTCACCAACGGTGACATCGCTGCCGTGCCCTCACCGACGTTCGTGGTGGCGCAGGGCGACCCGTTCGGCCCGTTCAGCTTCGAGCTGCGGGCTTCTCGCGACGACACGACCTCCACCTGGACGGTCACCCTGATCACCTGGTCGCAGCGGGAGGAACGGCGACCGATCCCCACCGACACCACCGTGGCCGCCGACACGCTCTCGTTCCGGGTGCCCGCCGAGTCGTTGCCGCCGATCGCGAACTACCTGTCCTTCGGGGCCACCGCCAAGGTCGGCGACGAGCTGGCGGCGGACGATTGCTCGAACCTCTTCCCCACCACGACCGGCGGATGATGCCGGATGTTGCCGGCCGGTCAGCGGCTGAGGATGACCACCGACGCGTTGGCGCCCCGCCCGACCGTGTGGGCCAGCGCGACACGGGCGCCGTCCACCTGGTTGGCGGCTCGACCACGGAGCTGGAGGGTGAGCTCCACCACCTGCCCCAGCGCGGACGCCCCCAGCGGTTCGCCCTTGGAGAGCAGGCCGCCGCTGGGGTTCACCGGCCGGCGACCGCCGAGGTGCACCTCCCCCGAGGCCAGCAGCGATCCCGCCTCGCCCGGGGCGCACAGGCGGAGCTCCTCGTACGCGAGCAGCTCGCGGGCCGCATCGGTGTCCTGGCATTCGACGACGTCGATCTCGTCGGGTCCGACACCGCTCTCCTCGTGAGCCGCATCTGCGGCCAGCGTGGTCGGCGAGGGGATGTCCCGGTCGTCGATCAGGCCGGCCAGCGGTGTCGCCTCCCCCAGCACGTTGCCCGGCAGGTGCGACCGCAGCGTGGCGGCGCGCACCACAACCCGAGAGCGGTGGGCCGAGACGCCCTCGGCACGTCGCAGCACGACCGCCGCCGCACCCTCGTTGGGTGAGCAGAGCATCCAGAGGTGCAGCGGCTCGCATACCACCCGCGACCCGAGCACCTCTCGGGCCGTGACCGGGGTGCGGAACATCGCGTCGGGGTTGGCTGCCCCGTTCGCCCGGTTCTTCACCACCACCGCCGCCAGATCCTCCTTGGTGAGCGCGGACTCGCGCATCAACCGCTGGGCCCGCAGCGCGAAGTAGGCGGGCGTCGCGGCCAACCCAACTTCTTCGCGCCACGGTTCGAAGAACGTCGAGCGGATGATGCCCTTGGGCATCTTCTCGATCCCGAACACGAGGACCGTCTCGTACTGCCCGGCTCGGATGGCGCCGTCGGCGAGCATCAGCGCGGCCGCCCCCGACGCGCACCCGGCCTCGACGTCGACGATGGGGCACCCGGTGAGGGCGAGGGCGGCGAGCACCTTGTGACCGGCGGCGACCCCCGCGTACGCGGTGCCGCAGAACGCGGCCTGGAACGCAGGGCGCGCCGTGATGCCGGCGTCGTTGAGCGCGGCCCGCACGGCGTGGATACCGAGCTCGGTGACGGATCGGTCGGGGAAGCGGCCGAAAGGATGCAGGCCCACGCCTGCGATCTCGACCACCGGCTCGCCCATCAGCGCGCCTCCTGGTGACCGGCGGGGGCGAAGGCCCACGACACGACCCTCGCCCCGCTCTCCTCGTCGGTGTGCACCACGTCGACGACCAACTCGACGGGTTGGCCATGGTGGAGCTGGTCCGGGTCGGCCACCGCGACTCGGGTGACGACGCGGATGCCGTCGGCGGGTAGTTCGACCACGCCGAAGCCGAACGGCACCGGCCCCCGGTAGCCGGGCGGTGCGGCGGTGACCGCAGTCCAGCCCCACAGCGTGCCGGTCCGCGAGAGGTGCACCGTGTCGGTCTGCTCGTTGCCACACCAGGAGCAGGTGGACGATGGCGGGAACGACCGCCTCGCGCAGGATCGGCAGTACGTGCCCACGAGGGCCGGGCGCCCGTCACCGGCGTCGAGCAGGAAGAACTCCGGTTGTATGGAGACCTCGGTCAATCCAGCTCCCTGACGTCGATGTCAGGCAGAGCGTAGTGGCGTGTCGCCGATCAGCCCTCGAGCCGGCTGGTCTGCCGCCGGTGGAGCCCGAGGTCGGATTCGAACCGACGACCTGCTGTTTACAAGACAGCTGCTCTGACCAACTGAGCTACTCGGGCACGGGCGTCGATCGTACCGGGCCGAGGGTTCTTGCAATCGAGGTCCTCGGAGGGAAGGATCGGCGGAATGGAACTCACCGATCGCGACCGGGCCATCCTCGACTTCGAACGATCCTGGTGGTCGGAGTCGGGTCCGAAGGAAGCCCTGATCCGTGAGAAGTTCGAGCTGTCGGCGACCCGCTACTACCAGATCCTCAACGAGCTGCTCGAGTCCGATGCCGCATACGACTACGACCCGCTCGTCGTGCGCCGGCTCCGCCGGCTCCGCGATCGCCGCCGCCGGGCCCGCCACGAGGGTTACCAGGCGAGCGAGCCGCCAGGGCGGTGACGGTGCCTGGAGGCTCCGCCTCCCCTCCGCCGGCCGATGACGATGCCCGAGCCACCACGGTCGGCGCGGTGCTCATCGGGGTGGCGGTGCTCATCGGGTTCCTGCTGCTGCTCAAGGGACTCGACCAGGAAGGTGGGGTGATCGAGACCGGTTCTCCCGCTCGGGACACGACCACCACCACCTCGACGGTTCCCCTCCCCGACCAGACCACCACGACGGTGGCGGCGCGAGCACCCTCCGAGGTCAAGGTGCTCGTCGCCAACGCCTCGGGGGCCACCGGTGTGGCCGGGGCGAACAAGGAGAAGCTCGTCGCGGCTGGCTACACGTCGGTGGAGACCGCGAACGCGCCCAGCCAATCCACGAGCGTCGTGTACTTCGCTCCGGACTGGCAGATCGAGGCGGAGGCCGTCGCCCGTGCCCTGGGTCTCGGTGCCGGTTCGGTGAGCGCCATGCCGGCGTCGCCCCCGGTAACCCTCAACGGTGCGACGGTCCTCGTCGTCATCGGGTCCGACAAGGCCTGATCGTGCGCCACGAGGCACCGGCCCCGTCACGGATCCTCGTACCGGCATCAGTATCCTTCATTCGTGTGAGCGCCGGTGGCGTGCCGATCGAGGCCCTCGAGCCCCTGGTCCGCAACCCGGCCACCGCGGGCATCTTCATGGACTTCGACGGCACGCTGTCGGAGATCGTCAGCGAGCCCGACGAGGCCATCCCGCTGGCCGGCGCCGTCGAGGTGCTGGACGAGCTGGCATCGGTCTACGGCCGAGTCGGCATCCTGTCCGGGCGCCCGGTGTCGTTCCTCGAGCAGTTCTTCCCCCGCTCCGTGCTGTTGGCCGGCCTCTACGGGCTGGAGACCGTCTACGGCGGCGAGCGCCGCGACCACCCGCTCGGGGGCGCGTGGCGGGAGGTCATCGACGACGTGGCCGCCATCGCCCGAGCGCGGGGCCCGGCCGGGATGAAGGTGGAGTCGAAGGGCCTCTCACTCACCCTGCACTACCGCACCCGCCCCCGGCTGGCCCCCAAGGTGCGAGCCTTCGCCGAGCAGCAGGCGTTGCGCTCCGGACTGGAGTGCCGCCCGGCGCGCATGTCCTACGAGCTGCACCCCCCGATCCCCGCCGACAAGGGCACGGCACTGCTGGAGCTGGCCGAGGGCCTCGAAGCCGTGTGCTTCATCGGCGACGACTTGGGTGATCTCCATGCCTTCGACGCGCTGGACACGCTCGCCAAGGAAGGGCAGTACACCTTGCGCGTCGCGGTGCACAGCAACGAGGAGGCCACCGAACTGATCGACCGTGCCGACGCGGTGGTCGACAGCCCCAAGGCCGTGCTCGAGCTGGCGGAGTACCTGCGGGACTCAGCCCGCCGCTGACACCAGATCCCCGAGCCAGTCCGCCGGGGTGCGTGCCCCCGCCCGCCGCCGGAGCTCGGCCGATCGGTCGCGACGATCCTCAGGGGTGGCTGCGAGTGCTTCGGCCAGCGCGTCGGCAGTCGCCGACACGTCGAACGGGTTGACCCCCCGGGCTGTGCCGGCCAGCTCGTCCCACACCCCCGCTTCGGTGCTCAGCACCACCAGTCCGTCACGCTCGTTGACCAAGGGCCCCTCCTTGGCCACCAGGTTCAAACCGTCGCGGATGGGGTTGACGAGCAGAACGTCGTAGCGGCGGAGCGCGGCGACCGACCGGGGGAAGTCATCGGAGGTATCCAGCCACACCGGCTGCCAGCCTGGTGTGGCCCACTTGGCGTTGAGGGCGCTGACCGCGGCTTCGACCTCCGAGCGGTACGCGACGTACTCGGGCAGCGCCTCGCGGGAGGGATAGCAGAACGCACCGAAGATGACCTGCTCGCGGAGGGCCGGGTGCCGGTCGAGGAGCTCGTCGAACGCCTCGAAGCCCCGCAACAGGTTCTTCGAGGGCTCCATGCGGTCGACGCGCACCACCAACCGGCGGTTCCCCACCAGCTCGTCAAGCTCACGGAGCGCGTCCTGACAGCGTCCGGAGGCGGCGACCCCGCGGATGTCGTCGGGATCGGGACCGAGCGGCGCCACGAAGGTGTTCGGATCGACGTCCAGTAGCGACCGGCAGCTGGCGACGAACGCGTCGGCCCAGCGCGCGCAATGGAACCCGCAGGCGTGGTGGGCGGTGAGACCGGTGAGCATCTCGGTCGCGATGTCGGTGGGCAGGACCCGCATCAGCTCCGGCCCGGCGAACGGCGTGTGCGAGAAGTGCACCACCTGCAGGTCGGGGCGGGTGCCGCGCAGCTCGGCCGCCAGCAGGGTGAGGTGGTAGTCCTGCACCAGCACGGCCGCGCCCTCGGGAGCTTCCTGCGCGACGGCCGAGGCGAACGTGCGGTTCACCTCCCGGTACGCATCCCACGCTTCGCGCCAGTGGCGGTCGAAGACCGGGCGGCGGGGCAGGTCGAACAGCCCGTGGTGCAGGAACCACAGCGTCGCGTTGCAGACCACGTCGTAGGCCAGCCGGTACTGCTCGGCATCGAGGGCGAGCAACCGGAGGTGGAATCCCTCCGCGTCGAGCGCGCCGCGCTCCGCAGCGAGCCGGTCGCCCTCGGAGATGGCGGCGGCCAGCCACCGAGTGTCGGTGCCGGCGACGAGCGGAGCGAGGCCTGACACCAGTCCTCCCGCGCCCCGTCTGGCGACCAGCTCGCCGTCTCGGACGTCGAACGACAGCGGACCGCGGTTCGAGACGAGGACGACGGGTCGCTCAGGCACGGACCCCGACCCTACCTGCAGCGCCCCGCCCACCATGGTGCCGGGATTTCGGCCACCATGAACGGATGCACGTCGTCGCGGCGCCGGACAAGTTCAAGGGCACGGCCACCGCCTCCGAAGTGGCACGGGCCATCGCCCGCGGGGTCGCGGCGACCGGCGGGTCGTGCGTGGAGTGCCCGATGGCGGACGGGGGCGAAGGCTTCCTCGAGGTGCTCGGTGGTGCCAACCGCCGCGGCACCGTCACCGGCCCGCTCGGCGATCCGGTCGAGGCCGGTTGGCGTCTCGAGCGAGGTTCGGCGGTGATCGAGATGGCGGCTGCATCGGGCCTGGCACTGGTCGGCGGACCGGAGGGCAACGACCCGATGGCCGCGTCGACCTACGGCACCGGTGAGTTGATCCTGGCTGCGCTCGAGTCCGGGGCTCGTCGGGTGCTGGTCGGGGTCGGCGGCTCGGCGACGACCGACGGTGGGCTGGGTGCCCTGCGAGCCCTGTACCCGCAGCGGCTTCGGGGGGCCGAGCTGGTGGTGGCCTGCGACGTGACCACCACCTTCGTCGACGCGGCCGAGATCTTCGCCCCGCAGAAGGGGGCCACGCCCCGCCAGGTGGAGCTGCTGCGCCGCCGGCTGGAGCGGCTGGTGCAGGTGTACCGCGACGAGTACGGGATCGACGTGTCGGCCATCCCCTGCTCAGGCGCCGCCGGAGGCCTCGCCGGCGGCCTTGCCGCGATCGGCGCGGAGCTGCGACTCGGCTTCGAGGTGGTGGCGGAGGAAGTGGGGTTGGAGGAGAAGATCGTGGGTGCGGACCTGGTGGTGACCGGCGAAGGGTTCCTCGACCGCGAGTCGTTCGAGGGCAAGGTGGTCGGCGGGGTGGTGGAGCTGGCTGCCGCGGCCGGCGTGCCGGTGCTGGCGGTGGTCGGCGAGGTCTTCGACGGGATGGACCAGCGGGTGCCGACCGTCGCGCTGGTGGAGCGCTTCGGTGAGGAGCGCTCCAGGCTCGAGACGGCGGCGTGCATCGAGGAGGCGGTGGCCGAGCGTCTCGGTGCCCGGGCCGGTCGCTAGGTGGGACGGTCGAGGGCGCACGCGCCGAGCGTCCTAGTGTGAGCCCATGACTGACGATCTGGCTCGGTTGGATGCGACGGCCCAGGCGGAGTTGGTGCGTCGTGGGGAGGTCACGCCGCTGGAGCTGGTCGACGCGGCGATCGAGCGGGTGATGAGGCTCAACCCCGAGCTCAACGCGGTGATCCATCCCCGCTTCGAGGAGGCCAGGAGGGAGGCGGCGGGCGGTCTGCCCGATGGCCCGCTGCGAGGGGTGCCGATGGTACTCAAGGACCTCGACGGCTTCTCGGCCGGTGACCCCTACCACGGGGGCACCCGCCACTTGCGTGACCTGGCGTACCGGGCCTCGCACGACAGCTATCTGACCCGGTCGTTCCGTGACGCCGGGGCGGTGATCATCGGTCGCACGAACACCCCCGAGCTCGGCTTGCAGCCCACGACCGAACCGGCGGCGTACGGCCCCACCTGCAACCCGTGGGACACCACCCGCTCCACGGGAGGCTCGAGCGGCGGCTCCGCGGCCGCGGTCGCCTCGGGGATGGTGCCCCTCGGCCACGCGGGGGACGGGGGTGGGTCGATCCGGATCCCCGCCAGCGAGTGCGGTCTGGTGGGACTCAAACCGTCCCGGGGTCGGATCTCGCTGGGGCCGGAGGTCGGGGAGTCATGGGGTGGGCTCGTGGCCCGGCTGGCGCTCACCCGATCGGTCAGAGACACCGCGGTGGCGCTGCAGGCGGTGCAGGGCCCGCGCCCGGGCGATCCCTACACGGCCCCGCCGCCCGCCCGCCCGTACCCCGAGGAAGTCGGTGCCGACCCGGGGGTGTTGCGTGTCGGGTTCACGGTCGTTCCTCCCGACCCGTCGATCACCACCCACCCCGACTGCGTGGCCGCGGTGGAGCGAACGGCCGCCACCCTCGAGCAGCTCGGGCACCGGGTCGAGGAGGGTCGCCCGGCTGCGTGGGCCGACCCCGGGTTGCAGGAGCAGGTCAGCGCGAACTTCATCAACGCCTTCGCGGTCTGGACCGCAGGCGATCTCGAGGTGCTCGGGCGCCTCGCCGGCTCGCCGTTCGACGCCAGCGGGGTCGAGCCGGGCACCTGGGCGGTGGCAGAGCTGGGCCGGGCCATCACCGGGGTCCAGTACCTGGAGGCGATCACCTTCCTCCACGCCTACGCCCGCCGGCAGAGCGAGTGGTGGCAGGACCACGACCTGCTGCTCACCCCGACCATCCCTGAACCGCCACCGACCCTCGGCCAGTTCACCTCCACCGAGGAGAACCCGCTGAACGGTCTGGTCCGCTCGGCGGCGATCGTGCCCTTCTGCGCGCCGTTCAACATCAGTGGGCAGCCGGCCATGTCGCTACCGGTGCACTGGAACGACGCCGGCCTGCCCATCGGCGTGCAGCTCGTGGCCCCGTACGGGCGTGAGGATCTGCTGCTGCGGGTCGCGGCCCAGCTCGAGCAGGCGATGCCCTGGGCCGGTCGGATCCCCCCGGTGCACGCCTGAGTCCGGTCAAGCGCTGGAGCGGGCCCGGCGGTAGGCCGGCACCTCGGTCATCGGTGGCCGCTCGACGTAGCGGACCTCGACCGGCTCGTACCCCGGCGCTTCGATGACCGCGGGACCCTGCCCGAGCCGGGGCTCGGCGCGCTGGAGCACCGCTTGCAGCACCGCGGCGGCCTGCGGCGCGAGCTCGCCGAGGGGGCGGTTGCGGTGGCGGCGCACCCCGAGGTCGACCTGCGCGATCCGCTCGGTGCCGAACCGCTCGGCGACGTCGATGAGCAGCCCGATGTCGACGCCGTAACCCTGTGCGAACGGGAGTTGCTCGAGCACCTCGCGCCGTCCCGCATACTCACCGGCCAGCGGCTGGACCACGCTCGTGAGCTTGGGGAAGAGCTGCGCGAGCAGCGGGCGGGCCACCAGTTCGGTCACCCGGCCCCCGCCGCTGGGCTCACCGTCGAGGGGCCGCTCGTAGAAGCCCTTCACGAAGTCCACGTCGCCCCGGGTGAGCAGCGGCCCGAGCAGGCCGACCACGAAGGCGGGGTCGAAGCCGGCGATGTCGGCATCGCACCAGACGACCAGGTCGCCCGAGGAGACGAACAGCGACTTCCACAGCGCCTCCCCCTTGCCGTGCCCCGTGCCGTAGGAAGGGAGGACCGCGGCCGCGTCGACGACCGTGGCCCCCGCGTCGCGGGCCTCAGCAGCGGTCGAGTCGGTCGAGTGGTCGTCGATCACGATCAGCTCGTCGACCAGCGGGCAGGCTCGGACGAGCCCGGCGCGGATCCGCTCCACGATCGGGCCCACCCGCCCGGCCTCGTTCCGGGCCGGCAGGCACACCGAGACCCGCTGGCCGCGCTTGGCCTCGACGAGCGTGCCGGGTGTGAACTCGTCGGCACGGAATGTCCGGATCACGGGCACGAGCACGCCCGACATCGTTTCCGACCGTTCAGAGGGGGGCAAGGCGTGGTCGGCCGAGTGGCGAGGCGCCCACGGCTCACTCGGCGCCGCCCGGCGTCGCGGGTGGCGGGTCTGGCGGCGATGCGGCCTCTGGCCAGTAGCATCGTCGGTCCGTACACCGGTCCGCCGACCTCACGGCCACGAGAGGTCCGATCAGAGGGAATTGCCAGATGAGTGTCACCGTCCGGGTACCCCCCGTCTTCCGCGCCATGACGGGAGGTCAAGCGCAGGTCAGTGTCGATGGCGGGACCGTCGGCGAGGTGCTGGCCGCGCTCGACGCTGCTCATCCCGGCTTCCGTGACAAGCTGCTCGACGACGGCGGGGCCCTGGTGCGGTACGTGAACCTCTTCGTCGACGACGACGACGTCCGGTTCCTCCAGGGCCTCGACACCCCGGTGCCCGACGGGGGCACGGTGTCGATCATGCAGGCCGTAGCCGGCGGCTGATAGCGCCCTCCCGACGCACCCGGCGTGCGCCGCGCGCCTATCGGGCTCGGCTCTGTCGTGAGCCACTCCGTCGATGCGAACGCCGTTCTGATCCCATGTAGGCCAGCGGCCTCATTTCCGGGGCCAGCCGGCTCATTTGCGTCAACAGCTGCTCGTCGGCCGACGAAGATCTAGCCGCAACCAACCTTCAGCGGCGGTTCCCCAGACGGCACGGCTGGCCGGTCGGCTTCCCGGCGGGGGAGGCGGACCGGCCACCGGCACCCGTGTCAGCGCAGGCGGGCCAGCATCTCCCGCCGGGGTGGGCCGAGCTCCGGCTCGGGTGGGCGGCTCTCCCGGTCCTGGAACACCTCGAGGATCCGGCCGAAGACGTCGGGGTCGGTGAGCATGGCCTCGGGGGGGTCGAGCAGGTTGAACGTGCGTATGAAGGCCCGGAACACCCCGGCGTCGGTGCGCACCGCGGGGAGCAGGCCGTCTCGCATCACCTCCCGTGCGAAGGCCGCGGGATCGCTGGGCGCTCCCACCGACCCGCTCGCCGGGTCTCGCCCGTCGCGGGCCTCGCGCTCAGCCGCGGCCGCCTCGCGGGCCAGGCGGTCCTGGTTCACGGCGGCGCGGTACCAGGGCAGCACCTCCCGCTCGCAGGCCGCCTCGTAGAGCCGTCCCCGTGCCCGCGGGTCGTCGCCGCCCTCGGCGATGGCATCGGCCAGCAGGGTGGCCTGCACGGTCGCGAGCGAGCAGCCCCGCCCGTACAGGGGGTTGGTGCAGGTGTGGGCGTCACCCAGCGCGTGGAACCCGAGCACCAGTGGCTCGCCGCCGTCAGCGGTGAAGCGCAGGCGACGGTTGAGCAGGCCCCCCATCACGTGCACGGGGGTGGTGGCCGCCGCCCGCTCAGCCTGGACCCAGGGCGCGGTGGCGGTGAGGTTTCGGGCCGCGAGGTCGAACAGGTCAGGATCGAGCAGGAGCTTGCGCAGCTCGTCGTCGTGGGTGCGCACCGCCAGGGTGACCGAGAACGTGCGGTTGTCTCCCTGGAACACCCCGTACTTCAGGTAGCCGAGGTCACCACCGATGGGGCCGGCGGCATCGGGGAAGCCAGCCCCGTCGCGCAGGCGGTAGAAGCGCGAGAGGTAGACGATGCCGGTGTCCTCCTCGGTCTGTTCCAGTTCCACCCCGAGGAGGGAGAACCACCGGGGGATCGCGGACCGTCGACCGACGGCGCCCACGACCAGGTCGGCGGTGAGGACGTCTCCGCCGTCGAGGACCACGCCGGTGACCACCGGCGGGCCCTCCGGGTGGCCGGGCGAGGATGCCAGCCTGTCGACGCCGCGCCCGTGCATCAACGACACGCTCGGCGACTCGAGCACGACTTGTCGCAGCACCCACTCGAACGTGGTGCGCCGGCAGGCGAGGGCCACGAGGTCGTCGTCGCCGGGCTGTGGTGAGCGGTCGTCGATGGTCTCGGGCAGCATCTCGCCGAAGCGAATCTCGGTGGCCCCCGCGTCGAGGAGGTGCTGCAGCACGTCCGGGTAACGGTCCCGCAGGAGGTTGCGCAGCCGGGCGAGGAGGGCGTGCGAGTGCCGTACCTGCGGCGCGCCCCGGCGGTTCCAGTCGAACGCCGCGTCCGGGTCGGGTGGCAGCGGCGTGGCATCGCGCTCGATCACCGTCACCCGGTGCCCCTCCCGCGACAGGGCCAGCGCGGCCGCCAGGCCGCCCACGCCGGCTCCCACCACGGCTGCGTGCAGGCTCTCGCGCTCCATGCCCCTCCCTGTACGGGTGTGGTCGGGCTGCCCCGAGGACGTACACGGGACTTGACTGGGTGGTCAAGATTATCGGCTGAGGGAGCGCCGGCCATCTCCCTCCCCAGGTTGCGAACCGCCGCGTCGTCTGGTTGGCTGGTTAGCAGTCTCATAGCGAGAGTGCTAACCACCGGCAAGAGCAACGCCTGTACCTACGGAGGGACAACCGCAGATGCCCAAGATCATCGAGTTCGACGAACAGGCTCGTCGGGCCCTCGAGCGAGGCATGAACCAGCTCGCGGACGCCGTACGGGTCACGCTCGGCCCCAAGGGTCGCAACGTGGTCCTCGAGAAGAAGTGGGGCGCGCCGACCATCACCAACGACGGCGTCTCGATCGCCAAGGAGATCGAGCTCGAGGACCCCTACGAGAAGATCGGTGCGGAGCTGGTCAAGGAGGTCGCCAAGAAGACCGACGACGTGGCCGGCGACGGCACCACCACCGCCACGGTGCTCGCCTGGTCGATGGTGCGTGAGGGCCTGCGCAACGTGGCGGCCGGCGCCAACCCGATGTCGCTCAAGCGGGGCATCGAGAAGGGTGTCGAGGCCGCGGTGGAGGCCATCAAGGGTCTGGCCCAGGACGTGGAGGACAAGAGCCAGATCGCTCAGGTGGCCGGCATCTCCGCTGCGGACCCCGAGATCGGCGACATGATCGCCGAGGCCATCGACAAGGTCGGCAAGGACGGGGTGATCACCGTCGAGGAGTCCAACACCTTCGGCATGGAGATGGACCTCGTCGAGGGCATGCGCTTCGACAAGGGCTACATCTCGCCCTACTTCGTCACCGACCCGGAGCGGATGGAGGCGGTGCTCGAGAACCCCTACATCCTCCTCGTGGGCTCGAAGATCTCGGCCGTGCGCGACCTGGTCCCGGTGCTCGAGAAGGTGATGCAGGCGGGCAAGCCGCTCGTGGTCATCGCCGAGGACGTCGAGGGGGAGGCACTCGCCACCCTGGTGGTCAACAAGATCCGCGGCACCTTCAACTCGGTCGCCGTGAAGGCGCCGGGCTTCGGGGATCGCCGCAAGGCCATGCTCCAGGACATGGCCATCCTGACCGGGGGCCAGGTCATCACCGAAGAGGTGGGCCTCAAGCTCGAGAACACCACCCTCGATCTGCTCGGCCAGGCCCGCAAGGTGGTGGTCACCAAGGACGAGACCACCATCGTCGAGGGCGCCGGCTCCGAGGAGGACATCCAGGGCCGCATCAACCAGATCAAGGCCGAGATCGACAAGACCGACTCCGACTACGACCGGGAGAAGCTCCAGGAGCGTCTCGCCAAGTTGTCGGGTGGCGTGGCGGTGCTGAAGGTCGGCGCGGCCACCGAGGTCGAGCTCAAGGAGAAGAAGCACCGCATCGAGGATGCGGTCAGCACCACGAAGGCGGCCATCGAGGAAGGCGTCGTGGCGGGTGGTGGCGTCACCCTGTTGCGGGCTCAGAGCAAGGTGCTGGACCTCGCCAAGGACCTCTCGACCGATGAGGCGACGGGGGCCAAGATCGTCGCCCACTCCCTCGAGGAGCCGCTCAAGCAGATCGCGACCAATGCCGGCCTGGAGGGCGGCGTGGTGGTCGAGCGGGTGCGCAACCTCGAGACCCCGTCGGAGGGCCTCAACGCAGCCACCGGTGACTACGAGGACCTGGTGAAGGCCGGCATCATCGACGCCGCGAAGGTGACCCGCTCGGCGCTGCAGAACGCGGCGTCGATCGCGGCCCTCTTCCTCACCACCGAGGCGGTCATCGCTGACAAGCCCGAGGAGAAGGCCCCCGCCATGCCCGGCGGCGGCGACATGGACTTCTGATCCACCCGGGCTCCAGCTCGAGCGGAGGGCGCCCTTTCGGGGCGCCCTCTATCCCTTTTCCCGTTCTGTTCAGCTCAGCGCGGTCTGAGTCCGCGCTGAGCTGAACAGTTCGCCAGTCGGGGCTGGCATCGGGTCCCTCCGGCGGGGCGGGATAGCGTCAGAGCGATGAACGCCCGGGGCCGGACGGCGAAGGTGCTGACGAGCCGGTATACCGGCTCGGGCACCGGCCTGCGGCGGGGGCCAGACGAGCTCATCGTCGAGGAGCCGCTCGAGATCCGCCTCGACGGTGTGCTCGTGACCACGACCATGCGCACCCCGGGCAACGACTTCGAACTGGCGGCGGGCTTCTGCTTCACCGAGGGCTTGCTCGCCGGTGCGGCGGTGCAGACCTGCCGGTACTGCGCGACGGCCTCCGCGGTCGGGACAGCGTTCAACGTGGTGAGCGTCGACACCGCAGGCCGCGCCCCCGTGCCCACCCCCCGGCTGGGGGCCACCACCTCGTCGTGTGGGCTGTGCGGCTCTACGAGCATCGACCAGCTCGCCGAGCGGCTCCGCCCCCTGGCGGAGCCGCAGGGTTTCGCCCTTGATGTGCTGGCCTCGGTCCCGGATCGGGCCCGGGCGGCCCAGCCGCTCTTCGAGGCCACCGGGGCGGTGCACGCCGCCGCCGCGTTCGACCGGGCCGGTGAGGTGGTGCACGTACGGGAGGACGTGGGCCGGCACAACGCGGTCGACAAGGTCGTCGGCCGGCTCCTACTCGACGGCGTGCTGCCCGCGAGCGGGTACGGCCTCTACGTCAGCGGGCGGGCGTCGTTCGAGATCGTGCAGAAGGCCTGGGCCGCGGGCTTTCCGGCCGTGGTGGCCGTGAGTGCCCCCTCGTCGCTGGCCGTCGAGACCGCGCACCGGGCGAACATCCTGCTCGCCGGCTTCGCCCGCGACGGCAGGATCAACCTGTACTCGGGGGCGGATCGTGCGGCGTGACCTGTGGGTCGGGCTCTCGCCGAACGGTCTCGGCCAGCAGAAGCCGAACCACTACCTCGACATGCTCAGGACGGTCTGGGACAACCGGGCGCACCCCAAGTACGCCTTCGACGTGCTCACCAAGGGCGTGTGCGATGGCTGCGCGCTGGGTGTCGCGGGCTTGCACGACTGGACCATCGACGGCGTGCACCTGTGCACCACCCGCCTGCGCCTCCTGGAGGTCAACACCGCCGATGCGATCGATCCGCTGGTGCTGGCCGACGCGGAGGCCTTGCGGCAGCGCTCGGGGGAGGAGCTTCGCCTCCTCGGCCGGCTCGCCTACCCGATGCGCCGCAACGCCGGTGAGCGGGGCTTCCGCCGCATCAGCTGGGATGAGGCCCTCGACGCCCTCGCAGTGGGGATCCGCCGCGCCGGTGGGGAGCGGGTCGCCCTCTACCTGACCAGCAGGGGCCTCACGAACGAGACGTACTACGTCGCCGGCAAGGCCGCTCGGGCGATGGGCATCGCCAGCATCGACTCGGCCGCCCGGGTGTGCCACGCCCCCTCCACCCTCGGGCTCAAGCAGACCATCGGGGTGGCGGCCACCACCTGCTCGCTGCGCGACGTGATCGAGAGCGACCTGGTCGTCATCTGGGGAGCGAACCCGGCGAACAACCAGCCGGTGTTCATGAAGTACCTCTACCTGGCCCGCCAGCGGGGTACCCGGGTCGCGGTCGTCAACCCGTACCTCGAGCCGGGCCTGGAGCGTTACTGGGTGCCTTCCAACGTCGAGTCCGCCCTCTTCGGCACCAGGATGTGCGACCTCCACGTCCCGGTGCGCCCAGGGGGTGACGTGGCGTTCGCCAATGCGGTGCTCAAACGGCTGGTCGAGGCCGGCGCCATCGATCGGCGGTTCATCGAGGCCCACACCGAGGGGTGGGATGAGCTGGTCTCGACGCTGGAGCGCCAACCGATCGAGCGACTGCTCGACGGCGCGGGGCTGACCGCGATCCAGCTCGACGCGTTCGTGGACGAGTACACCCGGGCCCGATCAGCCATCCTGCTGTGGTCCATGGGCATCACCCAGCACCGGGATGCGGTGGCCGGTGTGCAGGCGATCGTGAACCTCGCCCTGGCCCGCGGCAACGTCGGCCGCGACGGCGCAGGTCTCATGCCGATCCGCGGTCATTCGGGGGTGCAGGGTGGCGCGGAGATGGGAGCGTACGCGACGGCCCTGCCCGGGGGCGTGGAGGTGAACGAGGCCAACGCCGCTGCGCTGGCCGAGCAGTGGGGGTTCGAGGTCCCGAGCCGGCCGGGCCTGACCGCACCCGAGATGGTGGAGGCGGCCGAGCGGGGCGAGATCGACGTGCTGTGGATGTCCGGAGGCAACTTCCTCGACGTGCTCCCCGATCCCCGCAGGGTCCAAGCCGCGCTGTCCGCGGTCCCCCTGCGCGTCCACCAGGACATCGTGGTCAGCTCGCAGATGTTCGTGCCGGGCGACGACGTGATCCTGTTGCCGGTCGCCACCCGCTACGAACAGGAAGGGGGAGGCACGGAGACCACCACGGAGCGCCGCATCGTCTTCTCCCCCGAGATCCCCCGCCGGGTGGGGGAGGCCCGCAGCGAGTGGCGGCTCTTCGCGGACGTGGCGATCCGGGTGCGACCGGAGCTCGCGGCGGGGTTCCGGTGGCCGACGAACCGCGACCTGCGAACGGAGATCGCCCGGGTGGTGCCGTTGTACGCGGGCATCGAGACGCTGGCTCGTACCGGTGACGCCGTGCAGTGGGGCGGACGGCATCTCGGTGAGGGCGGGGCGTTCCCCACACCGTCCGGACGCGCCCGCTTCACCCCGCTCGATCCGCCGGCGGTCGAACTGCCGGAAGGTGCCTTCATGGTGTCGACCCGGCGGGGCAGGCAGTTCAATTCGATGGTCTGGGGGGATGTCGATCCGCTCACCGGGGCGCGGCGTGACGCGGTCTACATGGATGAGCGCGACGCCCGTGCCCTGGGTCTGGCGGAGGGTGATCGGGTGGTGCTCACCAGCGAGGTGGGGGAGATGGTGGGAACGCTTGAACTCACACGCCTCCCGGCCCGGACCGTGCAGGTGCACTGGCCGGAGGGCAACGTGCTGATCGGCTCAGGACCCAGTCACCGTGAGCCGGGCTCGAAGGTTCCCGACTACAACGCGGTGGTCACCATCCGCCCGGCCTGATCCCAGCGTCGAGGCGAGGGCCGGCTCGGCGGTCCGACCCTCGTGCGAAGCCTGATCTGTAGGCGCTCTTCAGCAGCACGAACGTGGGCGTCGGGGCCACGTCGCCGGGTTCCGTACACTGGCCCGCATGGTCGGCGAAGTCAGCCCCACCGTTGGTCTCGGTGTGCTTCATCTGTTCTGCAAGGCGACACCACTCGCCGATCCCGATGCGGTCATGGCGGCCGTGAAGCACGCGGAGGGCGACGGTGACCAGGTGGTGCCCGTCGCCGTCCTCGGCCACAAGGCCGACCTGGCCTTCATGGCACTCGGTCCCGATCTCTGGCGGCTGCGGAGGCTGCAGGCCGACTTGCAGGCGGCAGGGCTCGAGGTGAGCGATTCGTACGTGTCGCTCACCGAGCTCTCCGAGTACGCGCAGGGCGTCCCCGAGGAGATGCGCCAGGCTCGCCTCTACCCGAAGCTGCCGCCGGAGGGGAAGCCCGCCTGGTGTTTCTACCCCATGTCGAAGCGCCGGCTCCCGGAGCAGAACTGGTTCACCCTGCCCTATGACGACCGCAAGGAGCTCATGTACGAGCACGGTGCGTCCGGCCGGACCTTCGCCGGGCGGGTGCTGCAGGTGGTCACCGGCTCCACGGGCCTCGACGACTACGAATGGGGGGTCACCCTGTTCGCCGTGCATCCCGACGATCTCAAAGACGTCGTCTACACGATGCGCTTCGACCGGGCGTCGGCCATCTACGCGGAGTTCGGGCCCTTCTACACCGGCATGGTCGCCACGGTGGAAGAGGTCCTCGACCGGATCGGCATCCGCCGTGACGATGCCTGAGCTCGAACAGCTACGGGCCCGGCTCGCCGAGCTCGATCGGGTGGTGGTGGCGTTCAGCGGGGGTGCCGACTCGGCGTTCCTGGCCTGGGTCGCACACGACACCCTCGGGGCCGACCGGGCCCTCGCCGTCACCGCGGTCTCGCCGTCACTGGCCACCTTCGAGCGCGAGGACTGTGCCGCGCTCGCCAGCGAGTGGGGCCTGCGCTGGGTCGAGGTGCACACCTCCGAGCTCGATGACCCGGCGTACCGGCGCAACGACGCCGACCGGTGCTTCCATTGCAAGGATGCGCTCCTGGATGCGCTCCTGCCGCTCGCCGACCGTGATGGGGCCGCGGTCGTGCTCGGCGTCAACCTCGACGACCTGGGCGACCATCGCCCAGGGCAGCTCGCCGCGGCACGGCGCGGGGCGTGCTTCCCGCTCGTCGAGGCCGGCTTCGACAAGGCTGCCGTCCGCGAGACCTCGCGCCGGCTCGGCCTGCGGACCTGGGACAAGCCGGCTGCGGCCTGCCTGGCGTCCCGGCTCCCGTACGGCACCCCGGTCACGGTCGGCGTGCTCGGCCAGGTGGAGCGCGCCGAGACGGCGCTGCGGGCCCTCGGGTTTCCCGCCCTGCGGGTGCGTCACTACGAGGACCTGGCTCGCATCGAGGTTCCGGTCGAGGACCTGGGACGCGTCATCGCCGCCCGCGCCGACGTGGTGGAGATGGTGCGCGCTGCGGGCTACCGGTACGTGACCCTCGACCTGGAGGGCCTGCGATCGGGGAACCTCAACGAGTCGTTGCGTTCACACGCCGGATGAGCCACCTCAGCGTTCGGGGACCAGCCTGACCGGCAGTGGCCCGGTCGACAACACGGCGGCGAGCCCCTTGGCCTCGAACTCGTCGAACGAGCCCGTGATGACGACGCGCCTGAGGGACGGATCGATCTGGCCGACCGAGACCACCCGGTCGTCGATGACGATGGCCATCTTCCCGGAGGGACAGATCGCCTGGCGCTCGATGCAGGCACCGACCGCGTCGAGCAGCGGGGTGAGGTCGACGCCGAACCGGGGGACCACCACCCACCCGCCGGCCTCGGCCGCCGCCGTCGCGCTCGCGATTCCGTTCTCGAGCACCGGGGGGCCGAGCACGAGCGGCGAACCGTCGGGACCCACGGTGGTCATGCCCGTGATCGGGGTGGCACCACCTGCTGGGCCCTCGGCGAGCAAGGGCCGGAACGCCAGCGCGCCCACCGTGGTGACGGTGTCGACCAGGCGCCGCGCGGTAGGGGTCGAGCCTTCCGGCAGCCGGATCACGAGTGTTGCGCCGTCCACGGATACGTCCGCGCCATTCATGCCCGACCGCCGGAGGCGATCGGCGACCGTGGCCGCGATCGGCGCCAAGGGAGGCGCGCCCGCCTGATCCCCGTCGACCCGGAAACGGACCACCCGCTCTTCGGTGGTGAGGGTGGTGACGGTGCCTTCCTCCTCACCGGCACGGCCGTTCGTGCTCCCGCAGGCTACGGCGCCCATCACGACGAGCACCACGAGAAGGGTTGATCGCACGCGTCTCACGATTCCTCCGCTGGCGGGGCGAGGTCGACGACCCGGGTCCACGTCGGGAAGCTGATGTGGGCGGCCCCGAGTCGCTCGACGATCCGGTTCCGGGCCTGGAGCTCCTCGAGGCACGGTCGGGCTCGATCGACGCTGCCCACCATGGCGATGTAGTCGGCGACAGTCAGCAGCAGCGGTCCGGCGGTCGCATCCGCGTCACCCTCACGCAGCACCGCATCGACCTCGAGCGTGGGCCGGCACGGGTTCGCCGGATCGATGCACCAGCAGTGGTACACCACACCCTCGAACACCGAGCTCGCCCGGATGCGCATCGGGTCAGTCTGCCCCACTGGTGGTGCTGCCGGGGCAGGGCAGCGAGGATGGTCGGTGATGGACACCGTCCCCGACGGCGAGGAGAGGTTGGGGCAGCTCGCCCGGGAGCTGGCGCACGGCATCGACCAGGCGATCGCCCCCTGGGTCGAGCGCAGCGTGCAGCGGGTGCTCGAGGCGTGGACCACCCAGGCCGGCCGGGGCCAGGCCCCCGACCCGGTCGTGCTGGCGACCGCGGCCGAAGCCGGGCGGCGGGCGCGTCGCGAGATCGTCCCCCGGGTGCGAGACGTCCTGCTCACCGACGTCGACCGCCAACGGACGACTCCCCTGGCGATCCTACGCACCGCCGTGCGCTACCCGACGGAGGTGCTACGTGCCGCGGGCGTCCCCCCGGTCGCTCGTGACCCGGTGGCTCGCCGGCAGTTCCCCGACGACGACTACGACCTGGTTCCCGGTTCCTTCGGTGACCTCGATCCGGCGTTGCACGATCTCGGCATCGCCTGGGGCGCGGCCAAGGCCTTCGTGTTCATGCAGCGGCGCCGTCGCGGCGAGTCAACGTGACCAGGGGTGCATAGCGTCGTCGGCGGACGTGACGCGGGGGTCTCAGTCGTCATCCGGCTCGGTGATCTGCCAGCCGGTGTCGCTCACGGCACGAGGCTCGAAGAACACGCAGTCCTGCGGGCAGGCGAACGGCATGTCTTCGTTGACCCCCAGGCGGCAGCGTTGGAAGACGTCGCCCGTCGGTGTGCTCCGGCTGGAGTAGTGGCGGCAGTCCTCACGCACCCCCATGAGCGCAGTCTTGCAGATGGTCAACCTGGCGGCTTCGACCCCGCACGGCGCGAGCGATCGCCGATCCCTCCTACCCTCTCCCCATGGCAGAGCGACTGGTGGTGATCGGCGCCGATGCGGGGAGCATGACCGCCGCATCGCAGGCCAAGCGGATGCGACCCGATCTGGAGGTCGTGGCCCTGGAGCGAGGGACCCGCACCAGCTTCGCGGCGTGTGGCATCCCGTTCTTCATCGGAGGTGAGGTCACCTCGCTCGACGCGCTGGTGGCTCGGACCCCCGACGAGCACGTGGCCCGAGGCATCGACGTGCGCCTGCGGCACGAGGTCACCGAGATCGACCTGGGGGCCCGGTCGGTGCGTGCTCGACGACTCGATCAGGGCGACGAGGTGACCATCGGCTTCGACCAACTCGTGATCGGCACGGGCGCCCGACCGCTCCGCCCGCCTATCCCCGGCCTGGATGATCGGTCGTTCGTGTTCGGTGTGCAGAACCTCGACGACGCCGAGGTGCTGATGCACCATGCCCGCAGCATCGATGCGCGGGACGTGGTGGTGGTCGGTGGGGGCTACGTCGGGTTGGAGATGGCCGAGGCGTTCTGCCATCGAGGAGCGTCGGTGACCGTGGTCGACATCGCACCGCAGGTCATGGGCACCCTCGACCCCGACATGGCCGACCTGATCGTCGCTGCGATGCAAGGTGACGGGATCGAGGTGCGGACCGGTACGCAGGTGGAAGCCGTGGAGCCTGGTCGGGTGCACACCTCCGACGGTGAGCTCCCCGCGGATCTCGTCGTGTTGGGCCTGGGGGTCACCCCGAACAGCGAGCTGGCAGGCGCAGCTGGCCTCGAGCTCGGGGTGCGCAACGCCATCCGGGTCGATCGCCAGCAGCGCACCAGCGCTGCGGGCGTGTGGGCTGCCGGGGACTGCTGCGAGTCGATGCACCGGGTCAGTGGGCGGCCGACGTTCGTCGCCCTGGGTACGGTCGCCAACCGACAGAGCCGGGTGGCGGGGATCAACATCGGCGGTGGCTACGCCACGTTCCCCGGTGTGCTGGGCAGCGCGGTGACCAAGATCTGCGAGACCGAGGTGGGCCGCACCGGTCTCAACGAGCGGGAGGCGACGGAGGCCGGCTTCCGGTTCGACACGGCCCGCGTCCGGACCACGACCCGTTCCAGGTACTTCCCGGGCTCGACCCCGATCACGGTGAAGCTGCTCGCCGAGCGAGGTACGGGTCGGCTGCTGGGCGGTCAGATCGTCGGTGGTCCGGGATCGGCCAAACGGATCGACACGGTGGCCACCGCGCTGTGGAACGGGATGCACGCCGACGAGCTGATCAACCTCGACCTGTCCTACGCGCCCCCCTTCTCGCCGGTGTGGGACCCGGTCCAGGTAGCGGCCCGCCAGCTCGCCTGAGCAGCCGCGGCTCACCGCCGGCCGGGCTGGCGGGCGCGGTTCACACGATGGAAACAATCAGGGAACCGTCGGGAAACAACATGTCGCCATCCTTTCCGCTGTCTTGCTGACGGCTGAGCGGGCGTCTCCGCTCACGACAGGGAAGGGAGTCGTGCGGCATGGAATCGGCGCTCGACAGCGGCAACACCGCGTGGATGCTGGCAGCAACCGCCCTGGTGCTGTTCATGACGCCGGGCCTCGCCCTCTTCTACGGCGGGATGGTCCGAGCGAAGAACATGCTCGGGATGCTCATGCAGAACGTCTTCGCCATGGGGCTGATGGCGGTGCTGTGGGTGCTGATCGGCTACACGCTGGCCTTCGGCGGCACCGGCGCGCTGGTCGGCAACCTCGACTTCGCGGGCTTCAAGGACGTCGGCATGGGGGTGATGGAGGGTCTCACGATCCCGGTCATCTTGTTCGCCGCCTTCCAGATGACCTTCGCCATCATCACCCCGGCGCTCATCACGGGAGCCACGGCCGATCGCATGAAGTTCGGCGCGTACGCGCTGTTCATCGGCATCTGGTTGCTCGTCGTCTACTCGCCGGTCGCCCACTGGGTGTGGGGTGGTGGCTGGGTCTTCGACATGGGGGCCCTCGACTTCGCCGGTGGAGCCGTGGTGCACATCAACGCCGGCGCGGCCGCTCTGGCGATGGCCATCCTGCTCGGCAAGCGCAAGGGTTGGCCGAAGGAGGGCATGCACCCCCACTCGCTCCCACTCACGCTGGTCGGCACCGGGATCCTGTGGTTCGGCTGGGCAGGCTTCAACGCAGGGTCCGCGCTCGCCGCTGACGGGCTTGCCGCGCAGGCCATCCTCAACACGTTCGTCGCCGCGTCGGCGGCGATGCTGGGATGGGTGCTCGCCGAGTGGGCCAAGGACGGCCAGCCGACCACGCTCGGTGCAGCATCGGGCGCGGTCGCAGGACTCGTCGCCATCACCCCGTGTGCCGGTTTCGTCGGCGCGGTGCCCTCGATCCTGATCGGGTTCATCGCCGGCATCGTGTGCCTGTTCGCCATTCAGTTGAAGTACCGGTTCGGCTATGACGACTCCCTCGACGTGGTCGGCATCCACCTCGTCGGTGGGCTCACCGGGGCGCTGCTCCTCGGTCTGTTCGCCGACACCGCCATCAACCCGGCCGGTGCGGACGGCCTCTTCGTGGGTGGCGGCGCCGGGTTGCTGGGCAAGCAGTTCGTGGCCTCCATCGCGGTGCTCGCCTTCTCGTTCGTGACGACCCTCGTCATCGGCAAGGCTCTGGATGTCATCGTGGGCCTGCGGGTGACACCCGAGGAAGAGGATCAAGGGCTTGATCTCAGCCAACATGCCGAGACCGCCTACAACTTCGGCGATGTCGCATCGATGGGCCGGATCGGGTAGGGAGGAGCAATCGCATGAAGCTGATCACTGCGATCATCAAGCCGCACAAGCTCGACGACGTGAAGGACGCTCTGAAGGAGGCGGGCGTCCAGGGCCTCACGGTCGACGAGGTGAAGGGCTTCGGTCGCCAGGGCGGCCACACCGAGGTCTACCGCGGCGCCGAGTACACCGTCGACCTCCTGCCGAAGGTCAGGATCGAGGTGGTGGTCGACGACGCGGACGCCGAGCGGCTCGCGGAGCTGATCGTCGGTGCGGCCAGGACGGGCAAGATCGGTGACGGCAAGGTGTGGATCACCCCCGTCGACCGGGTGGTGCGGATCCGCACCGGCGAGCGCGATGTCGATGCGGTCTGATCCGGCGACCGGTTCGTAGGAAGGTCCGTGCCACCCACCCTGGAACGCCAGGCGCTGCTCGGCGACCCGCAGCTCGCGGGAGTCGAGCTGTGCCGCGCCTACAGCGATCTGGTCGACCGGTGGTTGGCAGAGCTCTACGAGGTCGAGGTGGACAGGGTCGACGGGGTGGCCCTGGTGGCTGTCGGCGGGTACGGGCGTTCCGAGCTCTCCCCCGAGAGCGACATCGACCTGCTCCTCCTCCACGACGGGATCGGACCCATCGGCGAGATCGCGGAACGGATCTGGTACCCGATCTGGGACGCTGGCTTGAAGCTCGGTCATGCTGTGCGGACTCCGAAGGAGGCGCTGCGCCTCGCGGCCGACGACCTCGACACGGCCACCTCGATGCTGTCGCTGCGTCCCGTTGCCGGTGATCGTGCGTTGGCGGAGGACGTCGCGTCCAAGTCGAGGACGCTGTGGGCCAAGCGAGCGAAACGCTGGCTCGCCGAGCTGAGTCGCTCGGTGAAGCAACGGCATGCCGTCGCGGGCGAGGTCGCGTTCCTCCTCGAGCCGGACCTGAAGGACGGTCGGGGCGGGCTGCGCGACGTCCATGCCATCCGATGGGCGGAGGCGGCTCGCACGGTCATGCTCGAGGGAGACGACGCCGGGCTGGCGGAGGCCTACGACACGATCCTCTCGGCGCGGGTCGAGCTCCATCGGCGAACCGGACGCCGGGGTGATCGCTTGGTGCTCGAGGAGCAGGACGGTGTGGCCGACGCACTCGGCTACCCGAGCGCCGATGAGCTGATGCGGGCGGTGTCCTCCGCCGCCAGGCGCATCGCCTGGACCAGCGACGAGGTGTGGGACCGGGTCGACTCGTCATTGGCCGGTCCCCTGCGCTCGCGCCTGGTGCGCGACCGGGAGGTGGCGCCGGGTGTGGTCCTGCGCGACGGCATCGTGGAGCTCCACCGCTTCGCCGACCCCGGGGCGGACCCGCTGCTGGGCTTGCGAGTGGCCGTCGCCGCGGCGACCCACGCCACCCGGATCGAGCGCCGGACGCTCAACCGCCTGGCCGGTGAAGCCCCCGCGCTGGGGGACCCGTGGCCCGACGGGGCCCGATCGCTACTGGTGGAGCTGCTGCTCGCCGGTCAGCCCGCCATCGCGGTCATCGAGTCGCTCGACCAGCGGGGCATCTGGGTGCGGGTGCTGCCCGAGTGGGCCAGGGTGCGGTGCCGGTCGCAACGCAACGCCTACCACACCTTCACGGTCGACCGGCACCTCTGCCAAGCAGCGGTCAACGCGGCCGCCCTGGCGGAGCGGGTGGATCGCCCGGACCTGCTCGTGGTCGGCGCGCTCCTCCACGACATCGGCAAGGGTGAGCCCGGCGATCACACCGAAGCAGGTATCGAGCTCGTGGGGCGCATCGGCCCCCGGATGGGTTTCCCACCCGCTGACGTCACGGTGCTGCAGGAGCTGGTCCGCCATCATCTGCTGCTCGCTGATGTCGCGGTGCGGCGCGACCTCTCCGACCCCGGCACGATCGAGCGCGTCGCCAGCCAGGTGCGTTCGCTGTCGACGCTGCGGCTGCTGGCAGCGCTGACCGAAGCCGACTCCCTCGCGACCGGCCCCGCCGCCTGGAACCGCTGGAAGGCCGAGCTGGTGGGCGAGCTGGTGGACCGGGTCGCGCACGTCCTCGGCGGCGGAGAGCCCTCGGAGGTCACGACGACCGATCGCTTCCCCTCCGAGGCGCAACGGGCCCGGATGGGGGAGGGGCGGCGCGTCATCGAAGCCTCCGGTGATGACCTCCTGGTGATCGCCGAGGATCGACCAGGCATGTTCAGCCGGGTTGCCGGCGCGCTGGCGCTGAACGGCCTCGACGTGCTCGAGGCCGCGGCCCACTCGGATGACGCCGGCATGGCGATCGAGACCTTCAGGGTGCAGAGCGCCTTCGGTTCGGTGATCCCCTGGGAACGGGTGGTCACGGACATCGAGAAAGCTCTCGAAGGGAAGTTGGCGCTGCACGCCCGGCTGGAGGAGCGGGCGAGGATCTACCGGCGGGATCGCATCCCGGCGCTGGCGCCCGATCCACCGTCGGTGCTCGTCGACAACGACATCTCGACGGTGGCGACGGTGATCGAGGTGAAGGCCCCGGATGCCGTCGGCGTCCTCTACAAGATCACCCGGGCCATCGCCGAGCTCGATCTCGACCTGCGCTCCGCCAAGGTCCAGACCCTCGGGGCGGAGGTGATCGACTCCTTCTACGTGTGCGACCGCTCGGGCGGCAAGGTGACCGATCCGAACCACCTCGTGGAGCTCGAGCGCGCCATCCTGCACGCGTTGGCGGGCTGAGCCGGTCCCCGTCGCCGTCGCTCGCGGGGCGGGTGGTGACAGGCTCGCATTAGCGTGCAGGCGATGGATCGACGGGTGACGGCTCAGGACCTCCTGCGTTGGAGCGAGGCGCTCGCCGGCATCGCCCGCACCGGTCTCGGCTTCACCGACAACCCCTACGAGCGTGAACGTTTCGAGGAGGTGCTCTCGGTCGCGGCCGACATCCGCCACGCGGCCCGATCCGACATCGACCACGACCAGGTGGTGTCTGAGTGGATGACGACGACTGGCACCGGCGTCGCCGGTTACCAGACCCCGAAGATCGCGGTGGGTGCCGTGGTGGGCAACGACCGCGGGGAGATCCTCCTGGTGAAGCGGGCCGACTCGGGGATCTGGCTCTACCCGACCGGTTGGGCCGACATCGGCTACTCCGCGTCGGAGGTGGCGGTGAAGGAGGTGAAGGAGGAGACGGGTATCGACTGCGAGGTCCGGCGGTTGATCGGTCTGTTCGACGGGTTGCGCCTCGGTTTCACCCAGATCCCCCTGTACTCGCTGGTCTTCCACTGCCACGCGGTCGGAGGAGAGCTGGAGCCACATCCCCTCGAGTGTGCGGACGTCGGTTGGTTCTCTGAGGGCGACCTGCCCCCGCACGTGGCCGGAGCCGACCACTGGGCGGATCACGCGTTCCGGGCGATCAGGGGAGAACCGCTCGACGTGCTCTACGACCAGCCGCGGATGCCTCCGTGGCGGGCCGACGACCCATCACCTGACGACTCACCATCTCGAACGACGTAGTCCAGGACGCGATCGACACCGCGTCGGAGAACAGGGGGATCCATGGCTGAGCTTCCATCTGCGAGTGAAGCGGCAGATGCCGTTCGCCGGGGGGAGATGAGCGCTCAAACCTTGCTCGAGGAGTGCCTGGCGGCCATCGATGAACGCAACGACGTGCTGAACGCGTTCGTGTACCTGGACGCCGAGGGGGCCCGGGCCCGGGCGGCGGAGATCGACGATCAGGTCCGCCGGGGAGAGGACCCGGGGCCGTTCGCGGGTGTGCCGTTCGGCGTCAAGGACCTCGAGGACTGCGCGGGGATGCCGACCTCGCACGGGTCGCTGCTGTACAAGAACGCTCCGCCGGTCAGCGAGGACTCCATCCATGTAGCTCGTCTCCGGGCCGCGGGGGCGGTGTTCGTGGGCAAGACCGCCGCGCCCGAGTTCGGCACCATCCAGTTCACCCGCACCAAGGCCTGGGGAGTGACCCGCAACCCCTGGGACACCGAACGAACCCCGGGAGGATCGAGCGGCGGTTCGGCGGCCGCGGTCGCCGGTGGGCTGGTTCCCATCGCCACCGCCAGCGACGGCGGCGGCTCCACCCGGATCCCCGCAGCGTTCAGCGGGCTGGTCGGCATGAAGCCGAGCTACGGCCGCATCCCCCATCCCACCGCCGATCCGTCGCAGACAGCCGTGTACGGGGTGGAGGCGGTGTCGGTGGCTGACGCGGCCCGGCACCTCGACGTCACCGCGGGCCCACACGACGCTGATCGCGCATCCCTGCCGCCGGCGGGGCTCCGTTACCAGGACGCCATGGAGACCCTCGACGTCTCGGGACTGCGCGTCGGCTGGTCGGAGGATCTCGGCTTCGCGGTCGTCGATCCCGAGGTGCTCGAGCTCACCCGTGCCTCGGCGGAAGCGCTGGCTCAGGCCGCCGGGACCGAGCTCGTCGAGTACCCGGTCCGCCTCACGGACCCGATCCGCACCTGGCTGCAGGCCGGGTCGGTCACCCTGTGGCTGGACATCGAGGAGAGCGAGCACTACCCGGCTCGCCTGGACGACCTCACCCCGTTCGTGCGCTTCAGCCTGGAGACGAGCTACGAGCGTCCGGTTCGCACGCTGGTGCCGGGACTGCGTCGCCGGCTCCAGCTCGAGGCCGACGTGGCCCGGATCTTCCAGGACGTCGACGTGCTCCTGACCCCAACCACGGCCGTGCCGGCCTTCGACGCTGCGGGCCCATCGCCGACCACGATCGCCGGCGAGGACCTGGTCGAGCGGTTCGGCCCCTTGGCGGCGGGGGCGATGAGCGTGCCGTTCACGATGCTGGCCAACCTCTGCTGGAACCCCGCCTGCTCGCTGCCTGCCGGGATCAGTTCCGACGGGCTGCCGGTGGGGTTGCAGATCATCGGGCGCCGCCACGCGGACGACGTGGTGCTGCGGCTCGCCAGGTTGCTGGAGCAGACCCGGCCCTGGCCCCGGCACGCGCCCATGGGGCGGGCTTAGAACGAGACGCCCGAGGGCGCCGGTCAATCCTGGTCGCGCAGGAAGCGTTCGACCTCTTCGACCAGGGTCGAGCCGTCGTCGAGCAGTCTCGGCTCCTCCTCGTCGAAACGCTCTTCGAGCTGCCGCACGTAGTCGCGGGTCTCCTCGTCGTCGTCGACCAGCGAGCTGACTTCGTCTTCGTAGTCGCGAGCGGCTTGTTTCAGCTCGGTGAGATCGAGGGAGACCTGCAACAGGCGTGAGGCCCGATCGACGAGGGCCAGGGTGGCCTTGGGTGAGGGCGAAGCGGGGACGTAGGTGGGCACGGCGGCCCACAGCGACGACGACGGCAACCCCGCTTCCCGTGACAGCGCCTGGAGCACGCCGGTGATCCCGGTCGGGCCCTCGTAGCGTGACGGGAGCAGGCCGAGCTCGCGGGCGGTGTCGGCATCGTGGCCCACGCCGAAGACCGAGACCGGCCGCGAGTGCGGGACTTCGGCGAGCAGCGCGCCGAAGGTGACGACGCGCCGGGTGTCGAAGGCGCGGGCCACGCCGATGATCTGCTCGCAGAACGTGCGCCACCGCAGCTGTGGCTCGGGCGCCACCAGGAGGATCACGTCCAGGTCGGACCCGGGGACGGTCGTGGCGGAGAACTCGATCTCCGGCCAGAGGATCTCGCGCTCGCCGTGGGCGTCGAACCGGACGAGCGGCCGGGTGGAGGTGAAGTCGTAGAAGAGCTCCGGGTCGACGGCGGCGAAGGGCCGCGCCCGCCACTGCTCGGCCAGCAGGCTCACCGCGCTGCTGGCCGCGTCGCCGGCATCGCTCCAGCCGGAGAAGGCCACGAGCATCACCGGGGCGATCAGCTGAGGCCGGCGGGACCAGTGCACATGCTGGAGACGCGGGCTGCGTCCTTGCGCATCGGCCATGACCTCACCGTACCGGGCGATGGTGGCTCTGCGGGCGGCAGGCCGTTAGCGTGACCGCCGATGAGCGTCGAGATCGTCGAATGCGGGGTTGCCGCCCCCGAGGTGGTGGCGGCGTTGCAGCGCTTGACCCCTCAGCTCTCGTCCTCCAGCCCGCCACCGACCGCGGAGGAGCTGGCAGAGATCGTGGCCTCCCCCGCCACGGTGCTGTTTCTGGCCCGATCCGGCGGGGAGATCGTGGGCAGCTTGACGCTGGCGATCTTTCGCATCCCCACCGGTCTCCGGGCGTGGATCGAGGACGTGGTGGTCGACGAATCGGCCCGAGGACAAGGGGTGGGGGAGGCGCTCAACCGAGCGGCCCTGGAACGTGCACGGGCCGCGGGGGCACGCACCGTCGATCTGACCTCCCGCCCCAGCCGGGAGGCCGCCAACCGGCTCTACCAGCGGATCGGATTCGTGCGGCGGGAGACCAACGTGTACCGCTTCGAGCTGACCTAGGGCTCGACAGGCGAGCGCGCTCCGGCGTGGCCCCGCCGACCGAGGTCGACGAAACCACGCCGGTAGGGAGCGCGTACCCGCTCAGCGGGTGGCCATCGCGTGCAGCCCACCCGCCGAGACGTCCAGCCAGCCGGTGAGGCTGCCGACCCGGGCGGGTGTCGGCTGGCGAGCGGAGTCATCGGTCAGCCAGGTTTCGATGCTGGTTAGGCCGGGGCCAGGGTCGCCGTTGCCGAGCTGGCCGGCGGGGTTCCACCCCCAGCTCCACAAAGTCCCGTCGACCCGGATGGCGACGGCGAACCCGTAGCCGAGGGCGACCTTCGACCACCCTCCCGGTTCGCCGACCAGCGTCGGGGAGGCCCGAAGGGCGTCACCCGTGGTGCTCGAGGTGCCGAGGCCCAACCCGCCGGCGATGTTGTCGCCCCAGGCGAAGAGCGAGCCTGCCGAGTCGATGGCCATCGAGAAGCCGCCGTCGATGGGCGTGCTGCCCGCGACCGCCCGGACCCAATCGGCCTTCGTCCCCACCTGTGTGGGCTGGGGATGGAAGTCGTTGACGCACTGCCACTGGCTGGCGTCCACCGGCGCGGCGCCGAGCCCGAGCTGCCCACGGCAGTTCTGTCCCCACGCGTACAGCCGGCCGTCGTCAGCCACGGCGAGCACGTGGGTCGTCAGCCGGCCTCCGGCACTGACCGATCGCCACGTGCCCGGGATACGGTTCGGCGTGGGATGGGGGTCGTCGTCGATCGTCCCCGTTCCGAGCGCACCAGAGCTGTTGTTCCCCCAGGCCCACAGCGACCCGTCGGCCTTGAGGGCGAAGGAGGTCCCCGACGGGGTTGCCACGATCGAGACCCAGTCCCGGTCCGACCCCACCGGGGTGGGGGTGAACCGCGGTTCGGTGTCGCCCACGCCGAGCTGACCGGAGCTGTTGTTCCCCCAGGCCCACAGCGACCCGTCATTCTGGATGGCGAGCGAGTACGAGTCGCTCGTCTCCACGTCGACCCACCCGCGGCCGCCGGGGAGCTTCACCGGGTTCGGAGCCACCGTCACCGGGTTGCCGGAAGCGTCGAGTGCGCCCAGCCCGTAGGGGTTCACGCCCCACGCCCACATGGTCCCGCCCTTGCGAATGGCGATGGAGTGGGCGGTGCCGCTGGAGATGTCGCTCCAGGCCTGAGAGCCCGGCACCCGGGTCGGCGTGGTGAGCTCCGCGTCGTGCCGGGTCGGCTCCGATTCGGGTGTGAGGGCCATCCTGCCGTTGCCGAGTTGGCCGAACGTGTTGTTGCCCCAGATGTACAACCGTGGATTCACCGGGCCGGCCGACGCGAATGTGGCCGGTGACAGAGCTGCCACGGGGGCGAGCAGTGCGGCGAGCACGAGAGTCGCTCGTCGCCATCGAATCGTCGTGACACGCATGTCGTGCACCTCCAGAGCGGGGCGATCGCCGAGGGGACTGCGTCGCCGGTGATCGATGTGGGAGGGCATCGACGCGCATCGCTCGGGGGTTCAGGCATCACTCGGTGCACCGGAGAGCTTCCTGCGTAACTCGGGAACAGAACGGAAAACTCACCCACCGATCCAGAGGTGACGCATCGCGGGGGGGCGGAGTGGAAGCGGTGCCGCACGACCGATGAAGAACCCTTGTCCGGCTCGCAGGCCCAGCGACCTCAAGGTGTGGAGCTCCTCGAGCGTCTCGATGCCCTCGGCGATCAGGGTGCTGTCGGTCTCGGAGCAGAAGTGCACCAAGGCGCTGATCAGTGACCGCTTGACGGGGGAGCGGTCGACATCGCTGATCAGCTGGCGCTCGAGCTTGAGGACGTCCGGTTCGAGCCACAGGATCCGCTCGAGGCTGGCAACGCCCGCTCCGGCATCGTCCACCGCGACCCGGGCCCCGATCTGCCTGAGTCTGGTCGCGGCGTCGCGGAGGGCCTCGGGGTCGTCGGCGCGCTCGTGCTCGGTGACCTCGACGATCACCCGTGCAGGATCGAACGACTGCAGCTCCCGGAGAAGGCGCGGTGATCGCAGCGCGCTGGGCGACGCGTTGACGGCGACGAACGCACCCTCCGGCAGTGCCGCGGCCCGCTCGACGGCCTCGGCGATGGCGGCGAGCTCGAGGTGGGTACGCAAGCCCACGTGAGCGGCGTCGGCCAGCCATTCGTCGGGCGGGCGGACCGGGGTGGTGGTGAAGCGGGCCAGCGCTTCGGCCCCGATGATGGCTGCGGTCGTGAGATCGACGATCGGTTGGAACACGATCTCGATCGACCGGGAGTCGATGATGGCCTCGATCCGCTGGGCGAGCTGCCGCCGGGCTTCGGCCTGCTCGTGCTCGCCGTGCTCGAGGTGGTCGACCTTCGATGCCAGCATCTGGCGTTCTCGACTCAGCGCGACGTGCTGCATCCTGGTTCGCAACAGGTTCCGCACTCTCAGGGCCAGCTCCGTGTAGTTGATCGGCTTGGTCAGGAAGTCGTGCGCACCGTGGGCGAGCGCCGTCTCCTTCGCCTGTTCGGTCACGTCGGCGGTGACCACCAGGACCGGTACGAAGTCATCGTCGTCGAGACGGCGGGTCAGCTCGTCGAGGAAGGTGATGCCGTCGATGATCGGCATGTGGAGGTCCAGGACCAGCAGGTCGGGTTCGAGCCGGTCGAGGTTGTTCAGCAGGACCCGGGGATCGGTGAGGCCGTCGACGTGCGGGTAGCCCGCACGCTGGAGCATCCGCTTCAACACGAGCACGTTGGTCGGCTCGTCGTCGACGATCACGATGCGGGCCTGGCAGGTGGCGTCTTCGCCGGCGGCGGGGCGGCACGCAGCGAGCGACATGGCTCTCCTCTCGTATCCGGGGCCCCGCGTCGTGCGCTGGTGCGCTCATGGCACCGGGCGCACTGCCGTCCGCCATCCAGCATCGGCGCGCCAGCGGCTCGACGGAATGAGCCGATCAGCTCATCAAGTCCGGTCCCCGGTTGACCGACGCTTCCTTCCGGGTGGCGTTGTGTGTTGGTCCATCTAGCTGGACACGAGCCGGAAGGTTGACGACGCATGGTCACGATCTCCGTGAACACCCCGGTCTCGGACGGCACCGCCCACACCGGGTCGTTCTGTTTGGATCTGGTGCGCTCCCTGGAGCACGAGCTGCGCGGTTCCGTGCACACGATCGCCGGTTTCGCCGGCTTGCTCGGGCAAGGGCCCCTCACCGAGGACCAGCGGTTGGCCGTGGAGTGGATCGACCGTGCCAGCGGCACCATGGCCGTACTGCTCGAGGCCGTGAGCAGGGTGGTGCGAGCCGCGTCGAACCCCTGCCTCGACCTCAGGGAGGTCGATCCGCTGGACGTGATCCACGAGGTGTGCAGGCGGACCACACCGCTGGCTGACGAGCTCGACGTCACCTTGATCGCCGCCGTCGAGTGCGCGGATGCCGTGCTCGGCGATCGGGAGGCCCTGGTGGAGATCCTCGAGCAGCTCGTGCGCAACGGGTTGCAGCACAGCGGGGCCGGGCGGGTCGTGTTGCGAGTCGCCGCGAGCGGGCCCGGGGCGGTGCGGTTCTCGGTGGAGGATCCCGGTCGCGGGATGGGGGAGCTCGAGCTCGGGCGCGTCTTCGATCCCTTCGTCCGTTTCGGGGAACCGGGTCGGGGCAGCGGAGCCGGGTTGGGGCTCACGATCTGCCGGCTGTTGGTGGAGGCTCTCGGTAGCAAGCTGCTGGCCAGTAGCCGGATCGATGTGGGGACGCACCTGTGGTTCGACCTACCGGCGAGCACTTGATTCCTCCGCCCCGTCGGCCGATGGAAGGGTTGATGGGAGCCGCCAGGTGCTCGGAGAGGTCACCATGGGCACCCCGGCCGTGGCCAGTCGCCGATCAGTGATGGGTGCCGCAGTCCTCCTCGTCGACGACGACGCCGCAGCACGTGCGCTGGCGGCGCAGGCCCTCACGATGGAGGGCTTCGAGGTGGCCGAGGCCTCGACCGCGTCGAAGGCTCGGGAGCTGAACGGTTCCCGCCGGTTCGACCTCGTGGTGCTCGACCTCGGCCTGCCTGACGAGCAGGGCCTGGACTGGCTCGTCGAGCTCAGGCGGGTCAGCACGATCCCGGTCATCGTGCTCACCGGGCGGAGCGGGGTGGAGGATCGGGTCGTCGGGCTCCGGCTGGGAGCCGACGACTACCTCGTCAAACCGTTCGCACCGACCGAGCTGTCCGCCAGGGTGACCGCGGTGCTCCGGCGTGCCCGGCCCGCTCCCGTGCAGCGGTCGCTCGACTTCGGCGACCTGGTGATCGACGAGGCGGCGGGTGAGGTCCGGGTGGCGGGGAGGCTGGTCCCGCTCACCCGCAAGGAGTACGAGCTGCTGTGCCACCTGGCGTCTCATCCCCGCCAGGTGTTCTCTCGCGAGCAGTTGCTGGTCTCGGTGTGGAACTCCTCGTCGGAGTGGCAGCACCCGGCTACGGTCACCCAACACGTCCGTCGGGTTCGCCAGAAGGTGGAGGCCGAAGCAGGGGCCACCCCGCGGATCTCCACGATTCGGGGAGTGGGCTACCGCTTCGACCCCTGAGCGGCGGCGGCCCCGGCGAGAGTTTTCCGATTTGTGCTCGTTCGGTCACGCCGCGTTCTCGTCGCTCCGTGAGGATGAGCAGTGTCCCGGTCGAGGTGACGCCGGCGGAGTTCACACAACGCCCCCGCATCCTTCCCGTCCCCCGCAGGCGTCACCTCGACCGGGTCCATCCCCCCCCGTGACGTGGACCCCGTCGGCGTGTCGGTCGAGGTCGTTCGGGTTTGTATGCGGGTGCCGCCGGTCGGGTTGGCCTTGGCGAACTCGATGATCGCGTCAGCAGGTGGCCGACCCTTGCCCGGGCCCGCGGCGGCGGGTCGACGCGTGAGCGGCCGAGAGATCGCTTGCCTGGAGATGCCGGCCACCCGGGTGACCACTATGGGTCGACGTCCGTGAGCGATCACTGCCCGGGCTGTGGACACACGGATGTTCACGTCCAGTCCCGCGAGAGTTCCCCCGCCACCTCCAACGCATAGGTCTGCTTCCCGAACGTCCACTGCAGCTTCCGCTTCTTCGCGTCATGAAGCCTCCGTGTCGCGCGGGTCGCGGCCCTTGTCGCGCGGCGTCGCCAACGTGGCCTTGCCACCCTCGAGCAGCCGATCCCGGCACTCAGGTCGTGAAGCGCGCAAACGTTGCCTGACGCGGATGCCGCCCGACGCACCGTCGCACCTCGCCGGACACCGGCGCCGGGGTGAGGGTCGCCGTCGCAGGGCCCGTCGGCGTGCCAGGATTGGGCTCGGCTCTCGCCGGAACCACCCACCCGCCCGATGAAGCGCTGGCTCCCACTGATCGCCCTCGCGGCCGCGCAGTTCGTGATGGTCCTCGACCAGTCCGTCATGAACGTGTCGATCAGCCGCCTCGTCGACGAGCTCGACACCACGGTCACCACCATCCAGGCGGTCATCACCCTCTACTGCCTGGTGATGGCCATGTGCATGCTGACCGGGGGCAAGGTCGGCGACATCGTCGGCCGGCGCCGGACGTTCGTCATCGGTCTCGTCGTCTACGCGTGCGGGTCGGCGCTCACCGCGGCGGCACCCACGGTGGGCGTGCTCATCGTCGGCTGGTCGGTCCTGGAAGGCATGGGCGCGGCACTGGTGATGCCTGCCATGGCCGCGCTCACCGCCGGGAACTTCGAGGGCGCGCAGCGCAAGGCCGCCTACGCGGTGCTCGGCGGCGTGGCCGGCGCCGGGATCGCCGTCGGACCGATCCTCGGGGGATGGGCCACCACCGAGCTGTCCTGGCGGGTGGTGTTCGCCGGCGAGGTCGTGCTCGTCGTGGGCATCCTGGTGATGACCCGCTTCGTGGCCGACGCCGCAGGAGCCCGGTCGCGGCCGCGGCTCGACGGCGTCGGGTCCGTGCTGTCCGCCGCCGGCCTCGGCGCCGTCGTCCTCGGGATCCTGCAGTCGAGCACCTGGGGCCTCGTCGCGCCGAAGAGCTCACCGGTCGAGCCGTTCGGGTTCTCCCTGGCCCCGTTCGTGATCGCCGCCGGCGTGGTCCTGCTGTGGGGATTCGTCCGCTGGCAGCGCCGCCGTGAAGCGACCGGCACCGACCCGCTCGTGCACCTCGACCTCCTGCAGGTCCCGCCGCTGCGCGCAGGCCTCGCCGGCCTGGTGACCCAGAACCTCATCCTCATGGGGGTGTTCTTCGTCGTGCCGCTGTACCTGCAGCTGGTGATCGGCCTCGACGCCCTCGCCACCGGCATCCGGATGCTGCCCGTGTCGATCGCGATGTTCCTCGCCTCCGCGGCCGGCTCCCGCCTGTCCTCGCGCTACCCCGTGCGATCCGTCGTGCGGGCCGGCCTGGGGACCATCCTCGTCGCCGTCCTGGCCCTGCTCACCACGGTCGAACCGCAGCTCGCGCGACCCGGCTTCGCGCTGGCCATGGGCCTGCTCGGAGTGGGCATGGGGCTGATGGCATCGCAGCTCGGCAACGTCGTGCAGTCCTCGGTCGACGCCTCCGGGCGGGGTGAGGCCGGTGGCCTGCAGTACACCGGCCAGCAGCTCGGCTCCTCCCTCGGGGTCGCCCTGGTCGGCGCCATCGTGCTCGCCGGCCTGACCGGCGCGTTCGTGGCGAAGGTGGACGCCGACGACCGCATCGGCGACGAGGTGACCACCCGGGTGATCACCGCGGCAGAGCCGGGCGTCGAGTTCGTCACCGCCGACCAGGTCGAAGCAGCCCTCCTCGCCGCCGGCATCGACGCGCCCACCACCCAGGCCGTCGTCGACAACTACGAGCAAGCCCAACTCCAGGCCCTCAAAGCCGGGCTCCTGGCCGCAGCGTTCCTGGCCCTCGTGTCGCTGTCGTTCACCCGCGACCTTCCCCACACCGTGCCCGCCCCGGCGGGCGCGCGCCTGCCCGCCCACGACGGGAGCTGATCCCCCCCCCAGCGAGGAGGGCCGCCGGCGTTGAGGCGCGGGGGCGTGACGCGGACCTCGGTGGGTGTTGCCGGGGCTCCCTGGCCGTCGGTGAGGAGAGGCGGGCCGGTTCGGGTGACCGGCCACGAACCGAACAAAGCCATGTAGAACATCAACCGAAGCTGACGCTGAAACCGTCGCCTACACCACGCGAGACTCGGCCAGTGATCCATCACGGCCAGTGGGAGCGGACGTATTCGACAGCGTCCGCTGTGGTGAGAAGGCGGGTGGAGTTGTTCAAGCGCACGTAGAAGTCGCCATCGGAGCGCTGGCCTCGCATGAAGACTGGGGCACCTGCAGGGCGGACGTCGACTCGGCACACGTCGTGACCGTCGACCTCGGTGAACGAGACGCGCAACAACGAGGTAGCGACTTTGCCGAGGACCTGCGCGACCATGGTGGTGAGCCAGTTCTCATAGCCGTCTCGATCTCGGCGCTTCTGGTTGGCGAGGCGGTAGTCGTTGTCGAGGCCGACGGGCTGTCCGTCGTCGTCCACGCCGATGAGCAGGGTGCCGCCGTGGGCGTTGGCGAACCCGGCGATGGTCTTGGCGACGGCGAACTCGAGGTCCTTGTTCCGGTTGCCGGTTTGGTGGTCGTAGCAGGCGGAAGCCTTGAACTCGACCCACTTGTTCTCGCCTGCCGCCATCAACGACTCGGTGTCCCGCCCCGCCCCGTCGTCCGCAGCGGTCGGGGCGATCTCCTCCCCGGTGGCCTCTTCGGCAAGCTCGGCGTCGAGCTCCTCAGGCTGTTCGGGAACCTCGACCCAGTACTCGCGGCCGGTGTCACGTTCGATGTAGGAGAACGAGGTCTTGGCGTAGTCGTGGGCGGCGAGCTTCTTGAGCTGCTCCTTGACCCGGCGCCGACCCTCCAGCGCGAACTCGAGGTAGTCGCGCAGCTCGGCGCGGGTCCACTCCTCGTGCGGGTGCAGGAGCTTCAACAGCCCGGACACGGTCTTGCGAACGGCCTTCTCGTCACGGGCCGACAGGTGATCACCCAGCGCGAACTCGGTGTCGATGGCCCGCACGAACGACTGCTTGCGGAGCTGGCGGAGCGCTTCGGCGAAGTAGTCGGACACGAAGCCGTAGTGGTCGGTGAACAGCCGCTGTTCGAGCTTCGGTGCCTCCCAGCCGGGCAGGTAGAAGTGGAGCCGGTCGATGAAGGCCGGGTCGATCATGGCCTGGGGGAGGTCGGCGAACAGGTGGGCAGTGCGGACCAGCTCCTGGTGGGGCTTGCTGGTGTTGCCGATGAGCACGATCGATGCCTCGGCTGGCGTTTCTTCCTTGCCACGGGCGAACGACCCGGACTCCATGTAGTCCTTCAACATGTTGACCACGGTCGAGTCCGACATCTCGAGCCCGGCGACCTCGTCGAAGGCCACGACGTCCCAGGTGCCGAGCAGGCCGACGCGACCGGTGCCCATGTGCACGAACAGCTGGGCGATGGTGACCTTGCCGCCGGAAATCAAGATCGCGTTCGGTGACGATTCCCGGTAGACGAAGCTCTTGCCCGTGCCCCACGGCCCCAGCTCGATCAGGTTGTAGTTCCGCTCGGCCATCGGGATGAGCCGGGTGAGGGCGAGCAGCTTGCCCCGGGTGTCGTAGTGGGCGGGCTCGAGGCCGATCGAGCGCATCAACAGGTCCATCCAGGCCTCCCGGTCGAACGCCCGGCGACCCTCGAGGTAGTCGGCCATCGTGAACGCCGCCACCTGGATCGGCTTGAGGGCCTTGATGTAGAAGGGCCGCTTGGCCGGCTCGTCGTCATCGGCGTGGTAGATGAGGTCGAGCTGGCACCACACGCCGCCGCCGAGGAGCCGGTCGTACTTGTAGACCAGGTCTTCGGGGATGTGGACGAATCGCTCGCCGAAGTTGGCCAGGTGCGCCCAGTACTTGTCCTCGCTGGCGACGAGACGGACATCGACCTTGTCGATCAGCCGGTGTTGCCCCCGGCGCTTCACCTCCGCCTTGGTGCGTTCGGCCTCGTCGGGGCGGATGAAGTGCTCGGCGAGGGTCTGGCGGACCACCTCCAGCCCGGTCTGGATCGCGTCCGGGTCGTCGGACGCGCAGTACTTGCCGAGCAGGAACTCGAGCACGTACACGGGCACGTTGGAGCCGACCTTGACCTCACGGACAAGGTCCTTTCGCACGACCCGACCGGCGAAGACCGCGTTGGCGGACCGGTCGAGGTCATCCATCGGGGCGGTCACAGCTTCTCCTCTACCATGACCGGCGCGGCGACCGAGGCGACGGCGTCGGCGAGGCGGCGACCGGTGCGGGCGTCGAGCACCTGCAGCTCGACCTGGCTGTCACGATCAAGGTTCCGGGTGACCTGGAAGGTCAGGATGCTCGGACGGTCCCGTTCGACCGTCACCGACCCTGACGCGGCGTCGTAGCCGTCGCCGGACACCACCCGGGCCACCGGGTCGTTCCCGCCGGCACCTCGGGCGACCACCCGGAACGTAACCTGGTTGGTGAACAGGTCGCCGTGGAACTCGACCGTGGCGGCGAAGACCCCAGTGGTGATCCGACCGCCGGCGACGGCGACGGACAGATCGAGTTTCTGTGGCTCAGCGGCGGGTTCGAGATCGACCTCGATGACCGGCACAACCAGCTCCTGCGGGGAGAGCCCGCCGTGGAAGAACTGCTTGCCCCCGCTGGCTTTGAACACCGCCAGGCCTCGAGGGACGATCAGGTCCAGGTCGCTGCGCACCCCGAGGGACGCGAGCGGCACCCGGACGGTGCCCTCCGCAGTGGTGCCGCCCTTGCCGACCCAGCAGCGACGGTGCAGCTCCCCCTCACCGCCGATCGGCGCGTCGATCGTGCGGGCGTCACCCACCGCTTGGCTGAGCGCAACGAACCCATGGTCGGCGCAGATCACGACCCGGCCCACGCCGACCTGGCCGAGCTTGGCCACGGCGTTGGCGAGATCCTGCTTGACGGCCTCGAACTGGGGCCACGCCGCGTTCAGCATCCCGGACTCGCCCGCCGCGTCGATCTCCTGGCTGCGCACGAGCACGAGGTCGGCGCCCTTCAGCGCCCGGGCGAGCTCCTTCTCGCCCTGCTGGCTCACGGTGCTCAGCTCCAGGTTGGCCACCTTGCCGTGCGCGGCGCGCAACAGCTCGACCCGTTGCTCGACGGTGGCCACGGGCCGGTCCCCCACCGTCACCGCCACCGTGCCGCCCTCGAGGGACAGCGTGAGCCTCTCGGCCGCGGCCGGGGCGAGGTTCGCCATGCCGACCCTCGTGATCGTCGGGGCCGCCGCCGTGACCGCCGAGAGGGTGACCCGATCGGTGATGTCGTGGCGGATGGCGTCGGCCAGCTCCACCCCGAGCTCGAAGCGCAGGGCGTCCACCCACACGTACGCGGTGAGCACCTCCCGGCCCCGCACGAACTCGTCGTGCACCGAGCCCTGCGACCCGAGTCGCCCGCCGTCGAGGCCGCCATCGGCGAGCGCTTCGCTCACCTTCTCGAGCAGCGTGTCGAGCCAGGCCTCGTACCGGCGGCGGGCTCCGATGATGGCCTCCTCGAGCTCGCCGTAGGCCGGCAGCGCCAGCCGGGCGAGCTCCAGGCGCCGGTGGGCCCGGTCCACTTCCCAGCCGCGGGTGACGTACCAGTCGAACAGCTCCTCGGCTGCACCTGCGGGCACGGGGTTGGCCTCGACGGCGCGGTGCAGCCCGGCGATCGCTGCGATCACCCGCCATCGGTCTCCCCAGCGGACGCCACCCGGCCCGGCGGGCTGGTTCCGCCACACGTTCAGGTCCACCAACCGGGACTCCGCGATCTGGAACGCCCCTGACGCGTCACCCGCACCGAGCCGGCGGGTCGCCTCGGCGAGACAGACCTGCTCGACCGACGGCAGGGCCAGGCACGCCTCGAGCCCGTCCACCCAGCCCAGCAGGTCGGAGAGGGCCAGGTCCTCGTCGACCGTTCGGGCGGTCTCCAGGTAGGAGGCGACGCGCTCGGGCAGGTGCCGCCACTGGTGGAGCAGCTCACCGATGTGTCGCCGCTGCGGCGCAGAGGGCGCCACGAACGCCTGCTCGAGCGCATCGGGCAGCCCGCCGGCCACGCCGTGGAGCTCGGCGAGCAGCAGGTGGCGGGCGAGCGCACCCCGCAGCGCACCGCGCCCGCCGTCGAGCGCGCCGCCGTAGGCGTCCCGCAGGGTGGCCGCCACCTCGTCCCAGGCGTCCTCCGCGTCGACGGCGTCATCCCTGCTGCCGTCGAGCACGGCGAACGCCATCCTCTGCACGTCGGAGGTGCCGAAGATCGCGACCAACCGCACCCCCGCCGACGCTGCGCCGGTCGCAGCGACCTCGGCCTCTTCGAAGGTGCGAGCCTCCTTCGCAATCTGCTCGATGCGGGTTGCGGCGAGTTCGCCGGCCAGCGCGTTGCGGACCAGCGTGGCCAGCCGCCGCTTGTACTCCCGACCCGCCGCCCGGATCTCCGCCAGGGGATCATCGGCTGGCGGCAGCACCGGCGAGTACACGAGCAGCATCGGCGGCTCGTGACCGGAGAGCAGGTCCTCGACGGAGCGGCGGAGCGCGAACCAGCTCCCGTCGTAGACCACCAGCCGCACGTCCGGCGGGCAGACGGCGGCGACCACGCCTGGGTACTCGCCGTGCTCGTCCTGCCAGACCACGACCCCGGACTGGCGCAGCACCCGCCCGATCTCCTCGGCCAGAGCGTCGCGGAGCCGGCTCGTCACAGCTGGTCCGCCCACTTCGACACCGTTGACCAGTCGTACTTGCCGGCCCGCAGCTCGTCGCGGTAGGTGGCCAGCTCCTTGCACCACTGGGGGAACAGGTCCGCCAGGGGTGCTGCGCACAGCACGATCCCGTCATCGAGATCCGGCTCCCACCCCAAGCCGGCGATCCGCTCCGCCTCCTGCCGGAACCGGCGCAGCTCCTCCGCCAACTTGCGCTCGTCGTCGAGCGCCTTGTCCAGGGCTTTCGCACCCCGACCGCCGCCGGCCACCCGTTCGCGCTCCAGGCGCTCGATCTCCACCTCGGCGTGGCCTTCCCGGCGCAACGCCTCGGACGCCACCACGTACAACGTCTCCCGAGTGAGACGAGGCGCGTAGACCCACACCCCCCACTTGCCCGAGGGCACATAGAGCGGCCAGTAGATCGGAGCCTTGCGGCGGCTCTTGGAGTAGCGAGCCAGGTGCTCCTTGAAGAAGGCCTTGCGAACGTAGTCGCGGAGGGTGCGGCTCCCCAGCAGCGTGAGGGCTTCGGTCAGCCAGCCACTTGCGTCCTTCAGTGCTAGGGCATCGGCGTCCTCAACACGCTGGACGATGTCGGCGACGTGTCCTGCCTCGTCGAGTAGCACCCCGGTGAGCGGGAAGTCGAGGGGATAGTCCGCCGGCACTTCAGTGACCGGCAGGCCGTCCTGGGCGACGAGCATTCCCGGCGCACATGACGGTGGTGGTGCCAGAGGGTCGATCGACACCGGCCTACCATCGCCCCGAACATCCCAACGCCCGAAGGCGACCCCGACCAGCCAGCTGACGTAACGGCTCGCCCCGGAGTGAAGTACGTCCTCCGGGGCGGCCGCCGACGTCAGGTGAGAACACGCTGCATCCAGGGCGAGGTTCTGGTCGCGTGCGGTCGTTTCCAATCGTTCGCACAAGAGATACGGACCCAGTGGCGTGACGGCATGCTCCCCCTGCCCCGCGTCGATGCCTGGTTGGTCGGACCAGAACGGCGGACCGAGCTGAGACTCCAGGTACTCGGCTGCGCCCTCATCGATCCCGAGCGCCTCCTCGAGCTCTGCGTACGCCTCTCCAAGGCCTATGAGCGCTTCTGCTGCCCCCGAGACCACGCTCACGAACTGGCGACCCAATTCGTCCATCAACGAGCCGCTCGCCCAACTGAGTGGCGACTCGAAACGGAGGCACACCTCGTCACGGCGGTCTTCCGCTGCCCTGGTCTCAACTGCGATCGAGACTGCGTCAGCGAGCGCGATCGCTACCGACTCCGGTATTGCAGCGAGCAAGTCGGGCACCTTCTTGACAGCCCCGACCTCATAAGCGCCGAAGGTGGTGACCGCTCCGAGAGAAAGCATTGCCGGCCGGGAGAGCAATGCGCCAAGGCATGCCAGGGTGCGATCGGCTCCGAGGAAGATGGCTGGGCCCTTATGACCGAAGATGCAGCCACCGGGGAGGAGGCGCGGGTTGAAGCCAGCTTGGCTGCGAAGCGGCCAGGTGAGGCCGGGGTTGAAGTAGTACTGGCTGTTCCGGATCACGGATCCGGGGAAGTCGGCGAGGGACTCGCCGTCGTTGGCCCAGTCGACCAGGAGGTGGATGTCGGACCAGAACGGTGAGTACTCGCCTCCTTTGGCGAACGGCACCCAGCGTTTGCCGGCGTGGGTCTCGTCGCGGGAGTGCGCGATCTTCGCGGGGTCGACCTCCCAGGCGAGACGCAGGAACCGGAAGTCGTCACCGGTTGCGAGGCCTTGGCGGACCTCGGCACCGTTGCCTTCGAGGGGTGGGAGGTCGGTGAACAGCCGGCGGATGCTGTCGCCCATCCAGTAGGCGAGCGGTGCGCCGGGGATGGCGGTGAGGTCGTGCTTGGCGACCCGGAAGACGCGGTCATCGTGGGTGCCGGCGCGTTCGTGGCCGATGGCGTCGCCGAGTGCGCTGGCCCGGTCGGTGTCCTTGAGGAGTCGGACGAAGGTGGTGGTGTCGGTGTCGCGGCTGCGGCGGGCGTCGATGACGTAGGCGGCGGCTTCGACGAGGGCTTGTTCCATGACGCCGTAGCCGAGGTCGGCGACGGTGCGCAGGCGGTAGCCGACCAGGATCTGGGTGCGGAAGTCTTCGAAGGTCTTGAGGAACATGCAGGCCCGGGAGGTGATGGCGCCGGTGGCGCCGGTGGGCTTGCACAGCTCGAGCCCGCGACCGACGAAGAGGGCGAGCAGGTTGGTGTCTTTGCTGGGTGCCCACGGATAGGTGGATTTGAGGTAGGGCTTGGTGACGGCGACGGGTTCCCCGAAGGGGGGGTTCATGAGGACGACGTCGTAACGGTGGCGGAGAGCATCGACGAAGCGGATGGCGTCGTTGGCTTCGGCGGCGAAGAGCCGTTCGGCGGGGGTGGAGGTGGTTTGGTCGGCGATCCGCCGCAGGACGGTGAGCACGTCGGCCTCCGCCCGCTCGAACGAGTCTTCGGCGACACCGGCCGCAGCGAAGAGGGTGCCGTCGGTGTCATCGGCGCCGGCGACCCGGGCGCGGATCTCGCCGGCGAGGCGCTCTTCGACTTTCAGGAGCGGGCCGAGCACCGGGGCTTGATCGAGGGCGTCACGCATCGCAGCGACCAGCTGGCGGCGATCCTCGGGAAGCCCGGCGAGGAGGGTGTCCCAGCCTTCGGCGGGTTCCGGCAGGGCCCGGGCACAGATGATGTTCGGCGTCGGGAGCTCGTGGTGGCGGCAGGCACGGCGGGCTCGGAAGATGAGGGCAGCCGCAGCGACCTGGGCACAACGGGGGTCGATGTCGATGCCCCACAGGGAGGCCACGATGTGGGGCGCAGCGGCCTCGGGTTCGACGCCGGCGTGGTGCCAGGCGCGCTCCAGCACGTCGTAGGCGCCGAGCAGGAAGTGCCCGGACCCGCAGGCGGGGTCGAGGACCCGAACCTCGGCCAGCTCGACGGGCTCGCCGGGGTCGGTTGGCGGATCGAGCAGGAGCGGGAGGTCATCGACCATCGGTGAGCTGGGGTCGGCGTCGAGGAGGCGGCGGCCGAGGGAGTTGTGGACGAGGAAATCGACGACGTAGCGGGGGGTGAAGAACTGGTTGCGGACCGCCAGCTCTCGGGAACTGCGGGGCGACGCTGAGGCATCTCGCATTGCGCGGCGTTCGTCACCGCTGTTGAAGAACTGGTACGCCCACCCCAGCGCGTCGGGGGCGTCCCACACCGGGGCAAGGTCCGCGGCGGTGAGCAGTTCGACGAGCTCGTCGAAGGCGGCGGGGGACGGCGCCAGCGCGAGGAGCGGGTTGCGGGGGTCGAACAGCTGGGGGAGGTCGGCGGCGAGCTCGTCGCCGCACAGCTGGAGATAGCGCCAGTACCCCCCGGAGGCGTCGTGCGCCAGCAGCGGTGCGACCTCGAGCAGCTCCCGGTAGCCGGCGGAGGCCGGACCGGCGGCGAGCGATTCCGGGAGCAGGCCGATGGCTTCGGCGATGCGGATCGCGACGAGCCGGTTGAGGTGGGTGAACGCGGCTTCCCGCACGAGCCGGGCCACGGCGGCGGGGTGGTCGGGTTCCTCGCCCCGGAGGAAGTGGAGGACATCGACCAGGTCCCGTCGAGCGGCGAGACCATCGGGATCGAGGTGGAGGTTGGCCTCGTCCTCGATCGTGCCGTCGACGAGGTGGATGCCGAATCGCCCTTCGGCGTGACGGGCGAGATCCTCCTCGAGGAGGCGGCGGGCGCGCTGGATGAACCGTTCGAGGGCGCTGCGGGCGGCCTGGCCGAGGGCGCCGGTCATTTGAGGCGCACCTGCTTGCCCTCGGCGAGCGCCTCGATGGCCGCATTGCGGATCCGTTCGAGGACGGCGTCGAGCTCGTCCTCGGTGGCGACGAGCCTGCCGGCGAGCTCGGCGACGGCGATGTGGACGACCTTGCCCTTGGCGGCGATCTCGTCGAGCTGCCGTTCGATCCTGGTGGCCCGGCCGTCGGCGGCGTCGAGGTCGGAGGCGAGCCGAGCGAGGTCCGAGGCGCTGGGCTCGTCGGGCGGGGTCAGCTCCACGAGCGGGCGGAGCGCTTCGTCGACCACGGCGTCGTCGAGCTCGCGGTAGCGGTCCCGGAGACGCTGGCGGAGCTGTTCGAGCTTCCGGGCCAGCTCGGCGGCGGTGGTGGCGGCAGCCTGGGTGCGGTGAGCACGGAGCCGTTCGGTGATTGCTCGAACGCGGGCGATGCCGGTTGCGAGGTCGTCACCGTCGAGCAGGTCTGCCAGCTCGGCACGCTCGGCGACGAGCTCGGGGGGGAGGTGGTCGTCCCCGAGGCGGAGCTGCTCCTGGGCGCTGCGCAGGGTCTCCAGGTCCTGCTCGAGGAGCGTGTCGAGGGCTTCGAGCAGCGCACGCCCGGCGGTGAGCTCGGTCCAGGACTGCGCGGCGGTGGTCACGGTCTCGCTGTCGGAGCCCGCCTGGATGCGCTCGAGGATGCCGGTGGTGCGGGACACCGGTTCGGGCACGCGCAGGCCGGCGCCTCGCAGCCCGGCGCTCACCCGGCTGGCGATCTGCACGTCGCTGGCGAAGGTGGTGCGCACGAGCTGCGCGAGCTGGTCGGTGGCGATCGGTGGCTTGCTGCCGAGCAGCTCCCCCAGCCGCTCGGCCAGCTCGGCCCGCACGTCGAGCGCGACGTCGTCGCCGATGGGCGGCACGAACGACGCCGACCGGAACTGCGGGAGCGAACCGAACACCCGGTCGAGGCGGGCGTCCCCGCTGTCGCGGATCCGGGCACCCTGGTGGATCACCTCGATGAGCCCGGCGCGGATACCGGCGGCGAGCACGGCCTGGACGACCTCCACGGGGGCACCGAACGGCGGCGCGCCGAAGACGCTCTCGAGGTGCTTGCCGGTCGCTTCGTTGCCGTAGGCGGCACGCTCGCGGATCTCGGTGAGCACGGCGAGGAGCGGGTCCTGGTCAGCGACGACCTGCTCCCCGGTCGGGGTCGTGCGGGTGAGGCCGATCCCTTCCTCCCGCAGGTCGGGGCGGATGCCGTCGAGGTTGTCGGCACGTAGGACCGCGAGCACGTCGCTCGGCCCGATGTTGGCGGAGAACTGGTCGATGCGCTCGTAGATCTCCTCGAGGTGGTCACCGATCGCCTTCTGGGCGGCGGCGCGCAGGGCCCCCGAGGGGGCGTCCTCCACGACGCCGCGGAAGATGACCTGCCCGGCGTTGAGGTCGCGGGCGAGCCGTTCCGAAGCGAGCCGCTCCCAGCGAGCGAGCCGTGCGCGCTCCTCGCCGAGCAGCTCGACCTCCGACGCGGTCTTGGACGGCGTGTCCTTGCGCTCGATCATCGTCCGGCTGCGATGCAGCTCCCGGATCGCGTCGTAGGTGTCGGGGGCCTCGCTGAACACCCAGGTCACGCGGTCTCTGGCGGCGACCTCGCGGGAGAGGGTGCGCAGGTCGGCGCGGCGGGTGCTGTCGGCCTCCTCGATGTGCAGGGCGAGATCGCCGTCGATGACCTTCTCCCCCTCCACGGTCACCTCGACCTTGAAGGTCTTGCCCCGTTGCACGCTGAGGCCGGCCAAGGCGTCCTTGAGCAGCAGGCGGCGGAGCCGCGTGCTGTCCGCCGGGCGGGGGTCGATCTGGCGACGGGTCTTCTCCCAGTTCTTCTGCTCGGCGGACTGGAGCTGGTAGCCGTCGTCGCCGGCGCGGAGCCGGTCGTCGTCGACGAGGTGGTCGCACGCCGTGCGCACCTCGGTGAGGATCGATTCGGCGTCGACGGAGGGGTGCAGCAGCACCGCGAGGTTCTCGGCGCTCAGCGGAAGCGCCCCGACGTCGCTGCACAGGGCGACCGCCTTCAGCACCCGCACCTCGGTGCTGTCGGTGCCGTACTTGGCGGCGACCTGTTCGACCTCGCTCTGCCAGGCGGTGGGGATGACGCTCTCGAGCAGGTCATAGGCCCGATCGATGGTGACCAGGGCACCCACCTCGGCATCACCGAGCCCGGCCCTGGGGTCGACGACGAGCTGCTGGGCGAGCTTGATGATCGTGCGGTTCGAGCCACCCAGGATCGGGGACGCCCCACCGTGGGCCCGACGGGCGGAGACGGCGTCGATGAGCAGTTGCACCTGGTACGGCAGGAGGGGGTAGAGGCGGACGATGTCGTCTACGCCCGGATCCGTCCCCCGGGTGGCGGAGCTGAGGCGGGTGTTGGCGAGGAGCTTGTTGCGGTTGGGCTCGACGACGGCGCGCACGGCCTCTTGGCCGGCTGCGGTCTTGTCGAGCACCCTCCGGCTGGTGACCTCTTCGATGTCGCTCGGCAAGAGGTCGACACGGATCGGGAAGCGGTCCTGTACCCGGGCCAGCTCGACCCGCTTGCCCTCGAGGCTGTCCACGACGTCATCGAGCCGCTCCTGGGAGGTGACGACCAGCCACAGCGGCCCACGCCGCTTCTGCAGGGCTTCGGCGAGTCCTTGCAGGTCGAGCATCCGGTCCACGCTGCGGGCCACGTACTGCTCGACCTCGTCCACCACGAACAGCAGGCGGCGGGCCTCGCCACCTCGGCGTTCGAGCAGACGCAGCGCCCGCTCGGCGAACCAGTTGTGGGTGACCACAGGTTCCTGGGCGGTCTTAGCCCACGAGTCGGCGCTGGGGTAGGTGTCGGGGCGCAGCAGATGCATGGCGTGGCTTGCCTCGGCCCTCGCGAGCCCGACGTTTCGGCGCTCGGTCCAGGGCTTGTGGCCGGTCGAGACCTCGACGAAGCGCTTCTCGAACACGGCGAGCTGGCCGTCGCCCTCGAGGTCGAACTCCAGCTCGGCGAGCAGGAGGTTGCGGGAGTAGCCGAGACGTTCGAGCAGCGCCCGGTACAGGGGCAGCACGATGCTCTCACCTTCCCTGGCGACGTTACGGCCCGTGGAGAGATCGACGAACACGGTGAGCGTCGGCGCCTGCGTGTGGGCGGTGTTGAGCAGGGCCTGCACCTTCGGAACGTCGGTGCGCTCGGCGAACCGCTCGAGCGCGCTGCGGCCGGAGACGATCGGGTTCTCGATCAGGTAACCGAGCATCTTGGCGAAGCTGGACTTGCCCGAGCCGAAGAACCCGCTCACCCACACGTTCGTGCGTTCGGAGGGGTTGTTGATCGTCTCCTGGTAGACGTCGAGGACGTCCTCGAGGCGGTCTCGGATGTGGTTGGTGGCGACGTACTCGTCGATCTCGGCGGCGACGATCGCCTCGTCAGCGAGGTCGACCTTGATGACCTCCTCGATCGTGCAGTCGATCGGTCGGCGGAACAGCTCTGCGATCTTCATGCGGTCTCCCCCCGTGGGACGATGCGGGCGCGGTAGCCGTACGCGGGCTCGCAGCGCGCCATGAAGCTCAACCCGAACTCGCCGACGACCCGGCCCGGGTACAGCAGGGTGACCGGCAGGCGGATGTCGGCCCGCAGATCGTCGAGCAACGTAGAGGTGCGGTAGGCGGGGTACAGCGCGCCCGCCCGGTACAGGAACACCGCCGTCCGATCGTCACAGCTCGCCACTTCGGCGCGCACCCGGTCGGGGAGGCTCGGCTCGTCCCGCAGCACCTCACCGACCGCCTCGTACACCTCGGCCAGGGCATCCGGGTCCCCGGCCGCATCGCGCTCGGCCCGGATCAGTTGCTCCATCCACCCGGCGTCCTCGAGTGCCGCCCAGAGCAGCCGGGCGAGTGAGATCGCCGCCACGTTGACCCTGCGCTCGGCGGCACCCAGCCAGAGGCGGAGCTCGTCGAGCTCACGGCGGACCTCCCACTCGGCGGTCGGGTCGTACACGTACAGCTGGAACGGGGGATCTCCCCCACCCTCGAAGAACTCGACGATCCGCTCTCCGATCCCGAGGAGCGGTTCAGGCGGCGGCACGGGCCACCTCCACCAGGTCCTCCACCCGCCAGTCGATCCGTGCGGCACTCCCGGCGCGGGCGTAGTGCAGGACGCCGAGCCGGTCGGCCTGGGTGAACAGGTCGTGCAACCAGCGCTCGTCGAGCAGCCAGCGTCGCCAGATCCTGCTCGCGAGGAGTGCCCGACCTGACGCGCCCTGCTCGTGCTCCCGGAACGCCACGTAGGAGAAGCCGTGGACCGACATCCCCGGGGGGTTGAACTCCTTGCGGACGGCGCCTCGGAGCACCCCGAAGTCCCGCAGCGCCGCGAGCAGGCCCTGCGCGACCTTCGTCCGGACCGTGTCGGTCAACACCGGCAGCTCACCGGCTTCCGTGAGGCCGGCCAGCCAGTCCCTGACCTCCTCGACCGTGACCCCGACCCGGCCTTGGGCATGCCAGTCGTAGATCGGGCCCTCCGCGAAGGCGGCGAGGAGGCGATCGTCGCGTGCCGTCTCGTAGAAGCACGCCTCCCGGAAGGCTTTCGGGTCACCCAGCAGGGCCCGCAGGGCCGGGATCACCTGCTCCCCCGGGGCCACGAAGCGCGGCGCCAGGATACGCCCGAGCACGTCGTCGCTCCGCTTTTTGGACGTCTTGCCGAGCAGGTTGCCCTCGGCGATGCGCCGGAGGTTCTCCCGAGGGTCCGCATCGTCATCCCAGACCTCGACCAGCCGTCTCGTGTCCTCCAACATCGCTCCGCCCTTCTGGATGTTGACGGTGAACATCAGCGGGCCAGATCGAAGTACGGGGGCCGCAGACCGGCGTCCTGGTCGAGGTAGGCCGCAGCGAGCAACCGGGCGTACGCGCCGAGGCCGGCGGGGTCGGCGAGCTCCTCGGCGGAGATCTGCCCAAGCAGCAGTCCGTCGCCGACGGGCTCGCCGCCCGGGTGGGCGCCGACCCGGTCGCGCAGCTGCGCCACGGCGGTGTCCGTGTCCCACTCGGCGAGCGTGTCGAACAGCGGGTCGGGCGGCAGGGTCTTCTGCTCGGCCAGCCACGCCTCGGCCCACCGGCGGAACGGCAGCATCGACGAGAACAGGTGAAGCGCGCTCGGTCGCCCGAGCAGGTCGTCGTGGCGGTGGGCCGCCGAGACGACGTCGAGCTCGAGGGCCGCCGCCCGGTAGGTGCGGGGGAACGCCCGGCTCAACACGTACCTCCCGCCCCTTCCGAGCCCGTGCGAGCGCCACCAGCCGCGCAGGGACTGCTCGCCGAGACGAGCGATCCCGAGCACCAGGAAGATGGCCTCGTTCGTCCGCAAGTCGGTTGCCGACATCGACCCCTCATCATTGCCTACGCCTACGCCCCCTCGCCTGCGCCCGGCTGGAGGAGACCGTCGGCCCCTCCGGCGAGTGACGGGCGATCAGGTCCGCCCTCTCCCATGGAAAGACCTTGATGACGGCCGGTGGGCCGGTACGCTCGGACGGTCGACTGGGAGAGGGGACGTGACGGAGGGCAAGGATCCGCTGCGGTTCGAGACGCCGCTGTACACGGTCGCCGAGGCAGCTCGGTTCCTCGGGGTGCCGGCGAGCACGCTGCGCACGTGGGCCCACGGCTATCAGCGGCGGCCGAGAGGCCGGCGGCCGGTGACGGGAGGCCCGATCCTAACGACGGTCAACGCCCAGCGTCGCCATCCGAACATCCCCTTCGTCGGCCTCGTCGAGGGCACGGTGGCTGCCGCCTTCCGCCGTGCAGGCGTGTCGATGCAGCACATGCGGCGGGCGCTCGAGGTCCTCGAGGCGGAGATCGGCGTGGAGCATGCCCTGGCTTCCCGCAAGCTCTACACCGACGGCGCCCAGATCCTGTACGACTACGCGACCACCGAGGACGACGAGGAGTTGACCGTCGTGGTCGGCGGCCAGCGGGTCTTCCACGACGTCATCCGTGACTACCTTCAGCTCATCTCGTACGCCGACGACGGGTGGGCCGAGCGCCTCGTGCTCCCCATCACCCAGCGGCGGGTGGTCGAGTGCGACCCGGCCCGCGGATTCGGGCGCCCGCTGTTCATCGTCGGAGGGGCACCGATGGACGACGTGCTCGACCGGTTGCGGGCCGGGGAGCCGCTCCAGGACGTGGCGAAGGACTTCGACCTGCGCGCCGAGGACGTCGAAGACGTGATCCGTGCCGCCCTCCCCCACGCCGCCTGACCCTCCCGAGTTCTTCGTCGATCGGAGCCTGGGACGGCACCTCCTGCCCAATGCGCTGCGCAGGGCTGGCTTCACGGTGCACACGATGGCCGAGGTCTACGGCGAAGATGATGCCCAGATGGTGAAGGACGAGGTCTGGCTCCTCCACGCCGCCGAGCAGGACTGGGTGGTCTTCACCAAGGACGATGCCATCCGCCGGCGTCCGGCCGAGCTGGCCATGGTCGAGAAGCACGCCGTGAAGATGTTCTGCCTCACCAACGCCAACCGCACAGGACCAGAACAGTGCGACCTCTTCCTGACCAACATGAAGCGCATCATCCGTCGAGCGCAACGGCGCGGGCCCTGGATCGATGGCGTATACGCGGACAGCGTGCGCCAGCTGTGGCCGGCCCGAGGATCGGCGCGCTGACCATCGCTCTCTCGCCGATCAATCGGTTCAACCGTGGTCCACCGACGTGCGCGTTCATTCCCCGCTGGTCCTCGCGCCGCGGCGCCCGACGAGCGCTGGCTCACCGACATGACCGAGCGCCGCTACCACGAAGACAAGCTCCTCCCCCGCACCATCAAAGACCTGTGGTCAACCGAATCATGGGCTACTCCATCGACTCGAGGGTGCAAACCGGTCTCGCCTTCAACACCCTCGGCTCGCGCGCCCCACGGTCACGCACAGCCACCTGCCCCTGGTCGACGCGCTCCCACCGCTGGGCCCAACGGGCCAGACCGCCTCACCGGTACCAGCCGACCACGTCAGCGATGAGGTGAACGTACCTGCGGTTGCTGGACACGGCGGCCGCCCCACCGGTGCCGCTGCTCGTCACCACGAGCCCGAAGATCGTCTGGCCTCGACCCAGTCGAGCACCCACACGAGCGGCTGGGCCGCTCCGGCAGGCCACACGTTGGTCGAGCGGTACAGAGTGGACACGGTGGGCCGTCACGTTCATCACCACCGCCGCCGCGTCCGCCAGCACACCACCCCGGCCCCGCCCGAAAGCATCGCGCTGACGCGCAGGACCTCACGGGTGGGCTACCCGCCGGTGCCGCTGCGGGAGTCGAGGATGCGTGCAGGAGAGGCCGGGGTGAACTCCGGTCCCTGACAGGCCCGTTCCTAGCCGACCACGCCCACCACCACGTCGGTGCCGGTGCCCTTCGCCGACACGCGGCGTCTACCGGCCCGCCGGTCGGCCGACGACCGGGACCACGACCGGGCAGCACGCGAGCGCCGGGGACGGGATCGTGCTGGACTGTCCCGATGGCGAACGTGGACAAGTACCTGGCCAAGTACCGGTCGATCCTGCAGAAGGCGATCCCCGAGCCGGTGGAGGCCGTGCCGCTGCTGCGGGCGAGCGGTGCCGGGATCGCCGACGCGTTGATGTTCGCCTCGCCGCTGGCGTCGGCCGTGGCCGGGCGCTCGGCCCGCAAGCAGGCCGGCGGCCTTCCCAAGGACATGGCCATCGGGCTGACCGCCACCTCCTTCCACGTGTTCGGGTACAAGCAGAGGGGGATCGGCATCAAGTTGAAGGGCGACCCGATCATCTGGCCCCGCCGGTCGGTGCGCTTCACCCCCACCGGGTCGTCCCCCACCTCACCGGTGACGGTCGAGCTCGCCGAGACCGGGCAACGGATGCAGCTCGAGCAGCCCGTGGTCATCGGCGGTGACATCAACGCGGAGTTCTTCGCCCGGCTCGCCGGCGGTCAGGCCTGACCCTCACCCCGGCCCCCCGGTCACCGCCCCCACCTGCGCCGACCGAACGAGGAGTTGCCTGGCACCGGGAACTACGATCGGTCACCGGCCCCACCTGCCCCGACCGAACAGGAAGGACCCGATCCCATGGCTCATGATCCCGTCGTCGCGGAGACGGTCCGCGAAGCCGACCACCTCGAACCCCGCTTCGTGCTGCCCGACCAGGAGGCGCGGGTGGCGGCGAAGCTCGACGCCTACCGTGGCGCCACCGGCAAGCGACCCAACGTGGTGTTCATCTACTTCGACGACGTCGGTTGGGGCGACTTCGGGTGCTACGGCGGTGGCGTCGCGGTCGGTGCCCCCACGCCCAACATCGATCGGCTGGCTCGGCGTGGCCTGCTGCTGACCTCCTGCTACAGCGAGCCCTCCTGCACGCCGTCGCGGGCGTCGCTGCTGACCGGTCGCCTGCCGATGCGCCACGGCCTGCTGCGCCCACCGATGTACGGCGAACCCGGTGGGCTCGCCGGTGAGATCACCCTCGCGCAGCTGCTGTCCGACGCCGGCTACGTGACCCAGGCGGTCGGCAAGTGGCACATGGGCGAGAACGTCGAGTCCCAGCCCCAGCACGTCGGCTTCGACGACTTCTACGGGTTCCTGTCCGTGTCGGACATGTACACCGAGTGGCGCGACCCCTACTTCTTCCCCGAGATCGTCTACAGCGAGGAACGCACCCGCTGGGTGCAGAACCTGCCGTTCAACAAGTGCTTCGTGCACGCCACCCGCGGCGCCGAGCTCGAGACGGTCGAGGAGGTCACCATCCCGGTGCTGTCGGAGCTCGACGACCGCTGGGCGACCTACTCGCTCGAGTTCATCCGCCGGATGGGGGCCCGGCGCGGCACCCCGGACGAGCAGCCGTGGTTCCTCTACCACTGCACCCGCGGCGCCCACTTCGACAACTACCCCCACGAACGGTTCCTCGGCCGCTCGCCCGCGAAGCACCCCTACAAGGACACGATCATCGAGCTCGACGACATCGTCGGGCGCCTCGTCGCCGAGCTGGAGGCCACCGGCCAGCTCGAAGACACGCTGGTGTTCATCTCCTCCGACAACGGCCCGGAGATGGAGACCTGGCCGGACGCTGCCTACTCGCCGTTCCGCTGCGCCAAGGGCTCCACCTGGGAGGGCGGCCAACGGGTGCCGGGCATCCTCGTGTGGCCGGGCATGATCGACGCCGACCGGGTCAGCGACGGCATCTTCTCCCAGATGGACCTGTTCCCCACGGTGCTGCGACTGGCCGGGGCCGAGGACCGCATCCCCTCGGACCGCTACATCGACGCCGTGGACCAGACGTCGTTCCTGCTCGACGGTGACGGCGTGTCCAACCGCAAGTACCTCTACTACTGGCTGACCTCGGTGTTCTCGGGCCTGCGGGTCGGCGAGTGGAAGTACCTGGTCGCCGCCACCTCCGACGACGACCGTGACGCGCTCAACCTGGGCGGGTTCAGCGGCGTCACCCAGCGCTACACCTACGGGCGGCTCTACAACCTCTACCTCGATCCGAAGGAGACCCGCAGCTACCTCATCCGCAAGCTGGCGTACGTGGAGAGCCTCACCTCCGGCGTCGTCAACCACCTGGCGACCTTCGGCACCTACCCACCGAAGCACCCCATCGCGTCGATGCCTTGAGCCGCCACGCCGGCGCAGGGGGCTCCGGCGTGGCGGGGGACCGGGCCGATGAGACGCTCAGTCGTCGATGAGGCCGAGCACGTCGGCGAACACGGAGGCGTCCCGGGGCAACGCCAGGTGGCCGACGCAGCCCTTCTGGATGTTGGTGGCCCCGGCGAGGGGCGTGCTGTTCGCAGGCCAGATCACAGCGTCGCACCAGGACCACACCGTCGCCCAGCTGACGTCGGCACCCGGGGTCTCGTCGCCGGCGCTGAGCTTGGCCAGGAACGCCGAGCCCGTCGCCATCTCCCGGCAGGACGGCACGACGGCGCTGCACAGCGCTTCGCCGTCCGCTCGTTCGACTGCCAGGAGGGCAGACCGGCACACACGCGGGCTACGAGCGCTGAGTCTGCTGGGAGAGCACCGGGCGGCGCCACGTCGCCTTCATCGCCCACAGCGCCCAGCCCACAGCCCCGAGCGGGATCTCCAAGAGGTAGGTGAAGGCTCGGAACAGGAACACCGCCGCGGCCGAGCCCGCGGGTGGTCCCCCGAAGGCGATGAGCGCCGCCACCGTGCCGGCCTCGACGAACCCGACCCCGCTCGGGGTGATGGCGATGGTGGTGAGCAGGTTGGCGAAGGTGAAGGCGGCCAGCACCTCGATCCATCCCAGCTCGTCGGTGCTCCCCCCACACGCCCGCACGCAGGCCAGCAGCAGGAGGTACTGGCCCAGGGTGTACAGGAGCATCCACGCCGTGAGGCGCTTCCAGCAGGCTCGCAGCAGCCCGATGCTCTGGTGCCGGAAGTCGACCACCGCGGCCCGCAGATCACGTTGCGGGCGCCGTACCAGCCGGGTGACCAGGGTGCCGGCCCGGTCGACGATGGCGCCGACGCGCGACGCCAGATCGTCGCTGCGCAGCACCAGCGCGAACCCCGCGATGCCCACGCCCAGACCTGCCAGGCCGACGCATGTCGGCACGACCAGCCCGCCGGTGGCCTGCCCGTCGACCACGAGCAGGAGCAGCGCCGCGACGGGCAACCCCAGCTTGGTGAAGACGTTCCAGACACCGGTCACGAGGATCGACCGCGTGATGACGCTCGGCGGGAAGCCCCACGACATCCCCATGGCGTAGGTCGCGCCCACCCCCGCCGCGCCACCGAAGGGCACCACGTTGGAGACCGCGCTGCCCCCGAAGTTCAGCACCAGCGCCTGGCTGCGGCGGAGGCCTGGGAGCGCGGCGACCAGGACACCGGTGTAGGTCCACATCACCAGGAACCACAGCATCGTCAGGCCGGCGATCGTGCGTCCATCGAGCTGGGAGAACTGGGACCAGATCTCCGAGTAGTGGGTCTCGCTGATGGCGGGGATGGCGAACGCGAAGATCGCCACCACCGCGGCCAGCGACAGCCCCAGCTCGGCGACGCGCCGCAAGGGGCTCTTGGCCGCCAGCTCGTGCTCGACCAGCTCCGCTGGGACCCTGAGGGCCTCGATGCCCTCAGCGGTCATCTCACTCTCGTCGGGGAGCTCAGCCATGCGACCGGGTAGGTGGGCCCGTCAACCTTCGCCATGCCCGTCCGGGGCGAGCGCGAACAGGTCACGAGCCTCGGTCCCCGGGCGGGCGCGGTCGATGAACCATTCCGTGCCGAAGGCGGCGGCGAACGCCTCGTCGGGCAGCGACAGGAAGACCTGCAGGGTTCGCACGGTGCTGGTGGAGGCGGTCGTCTGGCTCGCGTGGGCCTCCATGGAGGCGCGCTTGCGGTCGAGGAAGCCGTTGACGTCGATCGTGTGGGTGATCTCCTCCGGGGCTGCGTACCAGCGTGAGAGATCGGGCGGCACCACCTCGGGGGGAAGCTCGAAGCCCATCGTCGGGGCGAGCTGCGCGGCGAGCTGCAGCAGCTCGCGGTTGATGGTGGCTTCGAGCACGGACGGCGTGGCCGCCAGCTCGGCGGCGCGCCGCCCCACCTGGTGCACCCGCACGTGGTCGGGGTGCCCGTAGCCCCCGTTGGGGTCGTAGGTGGTGAGGAGGTCGGCGCGCTCCTCGCGGAGGATGCCCGCCAGGCGCTCGGCGGCCTCGTCGAGCGCGGCGGCCACGAAGCTCCCCGGCCCGTGGTCGCCGTCGAGGCCCGAATCCCGGTAGCCGAGGAACTCGAGTCGGTGGACGCCCAGGGCGGCGGCCGAGGCTTCGGTCTCGCACCGCCGCCGCGCCGCCAGGGACTCCCCGGGGTCGAGGAAGTCGGCGCCGACCTCGCCCGCCGCGCCGTCCGTGGCCACCACCAGCACCACCCGATGCCCCTCCGCCACGGCCTTGGCCATCGCCCCCGCGGTCAGCAGTGCCTCGTCGTCGGGGTGGGCGTGGAAGGCGACCAGGGTGCCCGGCATCCCACCAGCATGCATCACGGCGCGGCCGTACGGCGCGAGCCGTGCTCGGGTCATGGCTGCCCGGCCGATTCCGCATCCGCACGGCTACGATCTGGTCGTCCCGGCCCGGAGGTCGCTCGTGTCGCTCCCAGCATCCACGCCCGGCGCGCCCGCATCGCCGGGCGCGCCACTTCGGGTGGGCCTGGTCACCGACTGCTACCTGCCCCAGATCGGCGGCATCGAGATGCAGGTGCACGACCTGGCCCGGCATCTGCAGCGGGCCGGGCACGAGGTGATCGTGATCACCCCGACGGACGGCCCGGCCGAGGTCGACGGGGTGCCGGTGCACCGGCTCGACGTCCCGCTGCTGCCGTTCAGCATCCCGTTCACCCCCAAGACCTTCCGCCTGGTGTCGGGGCTGCTGCGCCAGGAGCGGATCGACGTCGCCCACTTCCACGGCGGTATCGTGTCGCCACTCGCGTACCTCGCTGCTGCGTCGGCACAGGCCCGGGGCATCCCGACGGTGGTCACCACGCACTGCCTGTGGAGCTACGCCACGCCGGTGTTCGCCCTCCTCGACCGGGCCTTCCGGTGGTCGGAGTGGGATGCCGTGCTCTCCGCCGTGAGCGACGTGGCGGCGGCTCCCATCCGCCGTATCACGGGAGGCGGTAGGGACGTGCTGGTGCTCCCGAACGGGATCGACAATCGCTCCTGGCAGGTCGAACCGATCGATACCGACCCGCGGACGGTGACCCTGGTGTCGGTGATGCGGTTGGCGCCGCGGAAGCGACCTCTGCAGCTGCTCAAGATGGTCCGCAAGGTGCGGGCCCGGGCCCCGGAGGTCAGGTTGCGGCTACTGGTCATCGGCGACGGTCCCGAGCGGCCCTCGCTCGAGCGTTACATCCGCACCCAGGGTCTCGGCGACGTGGTGCAGCTGGTGGGCCGGCTCTCCCGCGAGCAGATCCGGCGGGTGTACGCCACCGCGGACGTGTTCGTCGCCCCGGCCAACCTGGAGTCGTTCGGGATCGCGGCGCTCGAGGCTCGATGCGCGGGCCTGCCCGTGGTGGCCAAGGCCCGCACCGGCATCCGGGAGTTCGTGGAGCACGGTCGCGAGGGCCTGCTGGCCCACTCCGACCGGGACATGGTCGACCAGCTCGTGCGGATCGTGCGCGACCGGGAGCTACGGCTGCTCATCGCGAAGAACAACCGGGAGACCCTCGCCCCAGTCGACTGGGAGGACGTCGTGGAGATGAACGTCGCCGCCTACCGGTCCGCGATCGCCGGGTTCACGAGACGCCCCCTCCGCCCGGCGCGGGTGACCAGCCGGGCCACGCCGTAGCCGATGGTGAAGATCACCGCGCCACCCACCGCGTCGAGGAAGTAGTGGTTCCCGGTCGCCACCACCACGAAGGTGGTCGCGATGGGGTAGAGCACGGCGAGGGTGCGCATCCACCACGTGCGCACCCGGGGGAGCAACGCCCCCATACCCCACACGGCCCAACCGCAGTGCAAGCTCGGCATGGCTGCGAACTGGTTCGAGATCTTCTGCATCGCCGGTGACTCGAACGACCAGAACGTGGGGTACTTCACGAGGGTGTCGACGTACCCGAACACCTGCCCGTCACCCATGACGTCGAGCAGCCGGGGTGGCATGAGGGGGAAGGCGGCGAACCCGACGAGGCCCAGCATGGTGCCGATGGCCAGCGTGTTGCGCAGCAGCGGGTAGTCGTCCGGGAAACGGCGGTAGAGCCATACGAGGATCACGATCGACACCCCGATGTAGGCCGATCCGTAGAAGTAGTTGCTGGCGACGATGAGCGTCGTGGACTTGAGGGCCCACTCCTGGATGGTCTTCTCGTGGTAGATGCTGAGCGCTTTCTGCCAGTCGATGATCCGTAGCGCGTTCTGGAACGCGGCCGATGGTTTCCCCTCGGAAAGGTTGCGGATCGACTCGTAGACCACGTACAGCGTGGCGACGATCAGCAGCTCCCGCCACCAGTACAGGGTCGACCCGTCGCGCAGGCGGGTGCCGTGCCGCCGCCGCGGCGGGATCTGCTCATCCCCGGTGTGTTCCGGAGCATCACCCGCGGGGACGCGGTGGGCGGCGCCGTGCCGATCCGCGTGTGCTCGCTCGGTGGCGTGATCTGCCCGTGATGCGGTCTCCTCTGGCCCCATACCGTCCCCCGGTGTGGGAAGCTCCTCCGTCGGTCACGCCGGTTCGATCCGGTACACGGTACCGGCCGTGGACAGCACGTAGAGCTCGCCGTCCCTGTCCTCCCCGAACGATGACAGCGAGCGTGGTGCGACCGAGACCCCGAGACCGCGCTCGTCAAGGAGCTGCCCGCCAGAGGCCAGCAAGCCCCGCACCACAGCGCGGCAGTAGTCGCCGAACACGTACGCCCCCGCGAGACCGGGGATGGCGGTCCCCCGGTACACGTAGCCCCCGGTGATCGAGCAGCTCCCGTCGCTGTGGTCGTACTCGAAGATGGGGTCGACCAGCCCCTCGGGAGGATCGCCGCGGAAGCTGTGGGTCCCTTCTTTGAACGCCCAGCCCAGGTTGGCGCCCCGGCCCGCCCCGCCGGTGGCGGGCAACCAGTCGATCTCCTCGATCTCGTTCTGACCGACGTCGGCCACCCAGAGGTCGCCGGTCTCACGGTCGAAGCTGAAGCGCCACGGGTTCCGCACCCCGTACAGCCAGATCTCCGGCCGGCCACCCCCGGCGGCGAAGGGGTTGTCGGCGGGGATGCGGTAGGGCTGGGCGGCGTCGGGAGTGGGGTCGATCCGGAGGATCTTGCCGAGGAGGGTGTCGAGGTTCTGGCCGTTGTCCTGCGGGTCACCTGCACCGCCACCGTCGCCGACGCCGATGTAGAGGTAGCCGTCCGGGCCGAAGGCCAGCTGGCCTCCGTTGTGGTTGCGGTTCGGCTGCGGGATGCGCAGCAGCTCCCTCGCCCTCGAGCTATCGGCCCGCTCGCCGGACATCGGGTAGGCGACGATGTGGGTCGAGTCGTCGTTCGCGTCCGTGTAGTCGACGTACAGCGTCGACCCGTCGGGGGAGAAGGCCAGGCCCAGCAGGCCCTGCTCGCCGCGGGCGCGGGTTTCCTCGCTCAGGTCGAGCACCGGCGTGTGGTCGACCTCGTGGTGGACTGCATCGTCGCGGCGGGTCACCCGGATGTGGCGCACGACGCCGCCCTGCTCCGCCACGTAGAGATCATCCGAGCCGGGACGTGCTGCCATGGCCACCGGCGTGTCGACCTCCGCGACGGGCTGGAGGCGGATCCGCACGCCTTCGAGGCTCGTCGTCTCGTCCGGCGAGGCCGTTCCCGTCGTGGCTCCTTGGAGCTCTCGGGTGGCCGGTGGGCCGGCCTCCTCTCCGCCTGAACAGCCAGTGACGAACAGCACCAGCGCGGCGAGGGCGGCGATGGATGATCGAGCGAGCCTCACCTGCGCATCACCCGGATCAGGCCCTCCTGGACCACCGACACCGCGAGGACACCGTCGCGGGTGTAGATCGAACCGCGAGCCAGCCCCCGACCACCCGACGCCGACGGCGTGTCCTGCACGTACAGCAGCCACTCGTCGGCCCGGAACGGTCGGTGGAACCACATCGCGTGGTCGAGGCTAGCCATGAAGATCTCGTCGTCGAGCGCGCCCACCGCGTGGGGGAGCAGGGACGTGTCGAGCAAGGTCATGTCGCTGGCATAGGTGACCACGCAGGCGTGCAGGACCGGGTCGTCAGGCAGAGCACCGTCCGCTCGGAGCCACACCCGCTGGTAGGGGGGCAGCGGTCGGGTGCGGTCCCCGGGCTCCCAGTCGCAGTTGCGGGTGTCGATCGGCCGGTCACGGTGGTAGTCGTCGCCCATCAGCTCGGCCCACGCCGCCCAGCGCTGTTTGAAGTCGGGGAGGGATTCGGGGTCGGGCAGGTCGGCGGGCATCGGTGCCTGGTGGTCGAACCCGTCCTCGGCCACGTGGAACGACGCCTGCAGGTTGAAGATCGCCCGCCCGTGCTGGATGGCTACCACCCGGCGGGTGGCGAAGGACCGACCGTCCCGGATCCGGTCGACGTCGTAGAGGATCGGGATCGTGGGATCACCGGGGCGCAGGAAGTACGCGTGGAGGGAGTGCACGGCTCGGAGCGGGTCGACCGTGCGGGCCGCGGCCACGAGGGCTTGGCCAGCGACCTGGCCCCCGAAGACCCGCTGGCGGGCCACCTCCGGGCTGCGCCCACGGAAGATGTTGACCTCGATCGATTCGAGGTCGAGCAGGCGGATGAGCTCGTCGACGGCTTCCTGTCCCATGGGCGCCGATCATTCCACGGCCCGACACCCGCGGTTCATCATCGCATCGGCCTCGTTCACCACGGATTCGACTCGGGATGCTTGGGTAGCCGGCCATGGAGGCCGAGCGCGTTCCCCGCGTCGTCCGTGACGTCCCGAGCCGAGCTGACCGGCGCTTCGACCGCGTCACCGCTGGTGGTCACCGCGGAGCAGCTGTCGCGGCTACTCCCCGCCTGGGTGTGACGGCGGCCCGCGCGGGCCGGGGGCTAGCCTGCCCGTCCATGCGACGCTTCCCCGAAGGGTTCCGTTGGGGTACCGCCACCGCCGCGCATCAGGTGGAGGGCAACAACGTCAACAACGACTGGTGGGAGTGGGAGCATCGAGAGGGCACCGTGTGCGTGGAACCGAGCGGTGACGCCTGCGACCAGTACCACCGCTATCCCGAGGACCTCCGGCTGCTCAGCGCGCTCGGTTTCGACAACTACCGGTTCTCGGTGGAGTGGAGCCGCATCGAGCCCGAGGAAGGCGCGTTCTCGAAGGCGGCGCTCGACCACTACCGCCGAGTCTGCGCCGAGTGCCTCGCCAACGACCTCCAGCCCGTGGTCACCTTCCACCACTTCACCACCCCTCGCTGGGCGGCGAACGACGGTGGCTGGCACGACGCGCGGATCGTCGACCGGTTCGCGCGCTTCTGCGAACGTACCGTCGAACATCTCGGCGACCTCATCGGTCGGGCCTGCACGATCAACGAGCCCAACGTGGTCTCCTACATCGGCTACCAGGTGGGCGTGTTCCCCCCGGGCATCCTCGACGCGGACCTCTGGCGGGCGAGCTACGAGAACATGATCGCCGCGCACCGGAGGAGCTATGAGGTGCTCAAAGCCGGGCGGGGCGAGTTCCCGGTGGGGTTGACGTTGTCGATGAGCGACTACCAGCCCGTCCCCGCGGACGACGAGAAGGCGATCGCCACCCGCGACACCATCCGCTACTTCGCCGAGGACGTCTTCCTCGAGTCCTGCCGGGGTGACGACTTCATCGGGGTGCAGACCTACAGCCGAACCCGCGTCGGGCCCGATGGGCAGCTCGGTCCCGAGGAGGGCGTGCCGGTGCTGGTGATGGGCTACGAGTACTACCCGGAGTCGCTGGCGGCGACGATCCGCCGTGCCTGGGAGGTCACCGAGCACGTGCCGGTGCTGGTCACGGAGAACGGCATCGGCACCGACGACGACGAGCAACGCCGACGCTACGTGGAGCGGGCCCTCCACGGCGTGCTCGACTGCCTCGACGAGGGGATCGAGGTGCTCGGCTACACCTACTGGAGTCTGCTCGACAACTTCGAGTGGGCCTTCGGGTATGGGCCCCGCTTCGGGCTGGTCGAGGTCGACCGCCGCACCCAGGAGCGGCGGGTCAAGCCCAGCGCGTACTGGCTGTCGAGCGTGGTACAGGCCAACGCCCTCAGCGACGGGTCGCACGGCTGACCTGGCTGGCTGTCACCTCCCGGCCTGGTCCCACTAGCCTCTCGCCCGATGGCTGCCTCCACCACAGCCCTGCAGGACGCCCTGCAGAAGGTCCGCACCCATGGCCTCAAGTACTCCGCGGTGTCGGTCGTCAACGTCATCGTCGGGCAGGGCCTGCTCGTCTTCTTCAGTGCCATCCTCGGTCTACGACCGGCACCGTCGAACGTGCTGGCGGTGTGCATCAGCGCCGTGCCCGCCTACTACCTGTCGCGGGCCTGGGTCTGGGGCAAGAGCGGCAAGAGCCACCTCACCAAGGAGGTCCTGCCGTTCTGGGGGTTCGCGCTCGCCGGTCTGGTCCTCTCCACCGGCGCGGTGTGGACCGCGACCCACGTCACCGGGATCGCCGACATCCCTGCGGATCAGCGCAGCCTGGTCGAGAAGCTGGTGCCGAACTTCGCCAACATCCTCGCCTTCGGGGTGCTGTGGGTGGTCAAGTTCTTCGTGCTCGACGCGTACATGTTCGGCAAGCACCACCACGGCCCGGTCGACGGTCGCGACGGCGGCCTCGACGAGCCGGCGCCGGCGTGACCTGGCGATCACCCCGGCATGATGGACCCTGACCTGCGAGGCCTGGCTGAGCGGGCCCGGGGGTTCATGCCACCCGACGAGGGTCTCGCGCTCCACGAGGCCGCTCTGTCGGTGCCCGCGGGCGGCTCGGCGATGCTCGAGGTGGGCAGCTACTGTGGGAAGTCGGCCATCTACCTCGGGGCCGCAGCCCGCGAGCGTCGCACGGTGCTCTTCGCCCTCGACCACCACCGCGGCTCGGAAGAGAACCAGCCCGGATGGGAGTGGCACGAACCCGACCTGGTCGATCCCGCGGTCGGGATGATCGACACCCTGCCGTGGTTCCGCCGCACCATCCACGAAGCCGGCCTCGAGCGGCATGTGATCGCCCTGGTGGGCGACTCCGCCACCGTGGGCCGCTACTGGGCCAGCCCCCTGTCGCTGCTGTTCATCGACGGTGGGCACGGCGAAGAGCCGGCTCACCGCGACTACGAGACCTGGACGCCGCACGTGGAGCCGGGCGGCCTGCTCGCCATCCACGACGTGTTCCCCGACCCCGCGGACGGCGGGCGGCCCCCGTACGAGATCTACCGGCGCGCCCTCGGATCGGGAGACTTCGACGAGGTCGGCGCTACCGGATCGCTCCGGGTGCTGCGACGCCGCTCCGGCGACGGCTGACCGAGGGCGCGGCGACCGGCGTCAGTCGCGGGAAGGGTCGGCGACGTCGGCGGTCGTGATCAACGGCGGGAGCAGGTCGTGGTCGACGAACAGCGACGATGCCTTCGACGTGCCGGCGAGTGCGTCGGCGGCGAGCACGATGGACGCCGCGGTGTAGGTGGTCTTCTCGTCACCGGGGAAGTGCACCATCTCCGGGAACACGACACCGGTCCAGTAGTGCCCGTCGTCGGCTCGCAGGCCCTGCGCCCACTCGAAGAGGGTGATCGCCAGCTCGCGCTCGCCGATCGAGAGGTACGCGAGGAGGCACTCGCAGGTCTCCGCGGCGGTGATCCAGGGCCGGTCGCTCACGCAGCGCACCCCGAGGTCCTCGACCAGGAACGTGTCGCGCCGGGACTCGAGCCGCTCCCGGCCCTCCTCGCCGGTGAGCACGCCCGCGAGCACCGGGTAGTACCAGTCCATCGCCCAGCGGTGTTTCGGGGCGAACGCATCCGGCAGCTCGCCGCGGACGTGGGCCCGGATCACATCCGCGAGCCGGCCGGCGCTCAGCTCCCAGTCAGGGCGCTCATGCCCCAGCAGCTCGGCGAGGGCGATGGCACAGCGCAGGCTGTGGCACATGCTCGAGCTGCCGGTGAGCAGGGCGAACGACCACGGGGTGCCGTCCGCGTGGCGAGCCCAGATGATCTCGCCCCGCGCGGTCTGCAGGTCGAGCACGAAGTCGATTGCCCGCTCCACCACCGGCCACATGGCCTCCACGAACCCGCGGTCGCCGAAGAGCAGCCAGTGGTGCCAGACCCCGGTGGCCACGTAGGCGATGGTGTTGGCGTCGAGCTTGTCCTGCTCGATGCCCTCCGCCAGGTAGTACTGGTGCCACGACCCGTCGGGCCTCTGCTTGGAGACCAGCCAGTCGTAGGCCCGTTCTGCCTGCTCGCGACGGTCGCCGAGCGCGAGGGCCATGGCGGCCTCCACGTGGTTCCACGGATCGGCGTGCCCACCCGGGAACCAGGGGATCATCCCGTTGGGGAGTTGCCAGGAGGCGATCGCGTCCACGGTGTCGTGCACCTGGCGGGCGGAGAGGATCCCGGGAACGTCAGGCGCCGGCATGGGACAGCTCCCGTGTGGTGGTCGAGCGGTGGACGCGGACGGGTTTCGTCGCGTAGACGACGAGACTCTTGCCGAGCACCGGGTTGAGGATCTGCTCTGGTAGCCGCGTGAGCAGCGGTCGCTCAGCGATGTCCCAGACCAGCAGGCGGTTGTACAGCTTGACCAAGGGGAAGTCGTCGTTGCGGGGGCCGACCGCGCACTTGAGCCACCAGTAGGGGGAGTGCAGGGCGTGCGCCTTGTGGGATGCGCCCGGGGCCAGGCCGGCGCTGGCCATCTTCGCCCGCAGCTCACCTTCCGAGTAGATGCGGATGTGCCCGCCGGCGGCCTTCGGGGCGTGGTACTCGTCGGAGAGCAGCCAGCAGATCCGCTCCGGCAGCTCGCTCGGGATGGTCACGGCGATGGCGCCGCCGGGTCGGAGCACCCGCACCAGCTCACGCAGCGCGGCCACGTCGTCGGGGATGTGCTCCATGACCTCGGAGGCGATGACCCGGTCGAAGGTGTCGTCGGGGAACGGCAGTCGGGTGGCATCGCCGTTGACGGTCACCGCCATGCCGTCGGGGGGAGCCTCGCCCGCCAGGGTCATCGCTTCGAACAGGGCTCGCACCTGCTCCAGCTCGGGCACCGCCATGTCGCAGGCCACGACTCGCGCCCCCCGTCGCAGGCCCTCGAAGGCATGCCGCCCGAAACCGCAGCCCAGGTCGAGCAGCAACTCCCCCGCGCGCAGGCCCAGGCGGTCGTAGTCGACGGTCAGCATGGGCTAGCGCTCGCTCCCCGGGCGCCCCGCCCGTGCTCGCCGGTACCTCGGGGCGCTCGCTGCGCCGCCGGGGCGGCGGGCCTGGATGTGCGCGGTCTCGGCCAGCAGGGCCCGGTACTGCTCGACGGTGCCGATCGCGGTGTGCCGCCAGGTCCACCGGTCGATCACCCGCTGTCGGCCGCGGGCACCGACCGCGGCACGCAGCTCGGGGTTGTCCAGCGCCTCGCGGATCCTCGCCGCCAGGGCGTCGCTGTCGCCGGGCGGGACCAGCAGCGCCGTGTCGCCGTCTCCGCCGACGACCTCGGGGAGCGCGCCTCCGGTCGTGGCCACCAGCGGCACGCCGCAGGACATGGCCTCGATCGCCGGGAGCGAGAACCCCTCGTAGAGCGAGGGGACCACGGCCAGTTCTGCTTCGGAGTAGAGCTCGATGATCCGCTCTTCGGGCACGCCGGTGACGAAGGTGACGGCATCGCGCAGGCCCAGCTCGTCGATCGTGCGAGCCGAGGGGCCACCTTCCTTCAAACGGCCGATCACCACCAGCTCGACGTGGCGCTCGGTGCGCAGCTTGGCCAGGGCCTCGAGCAAGTACCGCAGGCCCTTCATCGTCACGTCCGCGCTGGCGGTGGTGATCAGTCGGCCGGGGACCCGCCGCACGTCGGGCAGCGGACGGAAGAGGTCCTGGTCGACCCCCACGGGGACCACGTGCATGCGCTCGAGCGGCACCTTGTGGTCGGTGTGGATGTCGTTGTTCGAGTTCTGCGAGACCGTGAGCACGCGAGTCATCCGCGACGCCACCCGGGTCTGCATCTTGGTGAACGCGTACCAGCGAGCCTTGGCGAAGCGCTGCCACGCGGTCTCCGCGTGCTCCATCTCGAGCCGGCGGTCGACGGTGATGGGATGGTGGATGGTGGCCAGCACCGGCAGCCCCAGCCGTTCGATGCCCAGCAGGCCGTAGCCGAGGCACTGGTTGTCCTGTACCAGGTCGAAGTCGTTCACCCGCTTGCGGAGGTGCTGGAACGCCCGGATCGAGAAGGCGAGGGGCTCGGGGAACGTGCCCATCGAGAACGCGGTCACCTCGACGAAGTCGCCGAGGGTCTTGAGCTCCCAGATGCCCGGCATCCGCATCGGGAAGTGGTCGTTGTAGATGTCGAGGCTGGGGAGCTCCACCAGCGGGACCCGCTCGTCGAGGATCGGGTAGGGCTGGCCGCCGAGGACCTCCACGTGGTGTCCGAGGTCGGTGAGGGCCTTCGTGAGATGACGGGTGTAGACCCCCTGCCCGCCGACGTGCGGCTTGCCCCGGTAGGCGAGGAACGCGATGGACAGCGGGAGGTCGCCGTCGGCGGCGCGCTCGCCGCGCCGCGATGCCCCGTTCCCCGGCTGCATAAGGTCCCCGAGTCTCATAGCCTCTGACCGATCGGTCAAGTGCGCCGGGCGGACAGTGACGGCGGTCACACTCGTTGCCTGGAAGCGGGTCGCTGAACCACCGCCCCCGGGCGGTCAGGGGCGGCACGGGACCCCGACGGAGGGACGATCAGGTGCGTGCAGTCGTGCAGCGGGTGACACGGGCGCAGGTCGCCGTGGCCGGCCAGGTGGTGGGCCGGATCGGCGCGGGGCTGTGCGTCCTGGTGGGGGTGACCCACGACGACGACCGAGCCTCCGCGGCGAAGCTGGCCTCGAAGCTGTGGACGCTGCGGATCATGGCCGACGACCACGGGGTGATGAACCTCTCGATCGCCGAGACGACCCGCGAGGTGCTCGTCATCAGCCAGTTCACGCTCTACGGCGACACCCGCAAGGGCCGCCGGCCGTCGTTCGTCGCCGCGGCTCGGCCCGAGCAGGCCGAGCCACTGGTCGAGGCGGTGGCGGCCGAGCTGCGGTCATTGGGTGCCCGGGTCGAGACCGGTCGGTTCGGGGCCGACATGGCGGTGGAGCTGGTCAACGACGGGCCTGTCACCCTGCTCCTAGAGGTCTGACCCGGCTGGGACCCGTGCCCGGGGCGCGCGCTGCCGCGCCGCTGTCGCCCGGCGGGCCAGCTTGCCCACGACGAGGGCCAGCATCGCGAGCACCACGATGGGGAGCCGACCGAGCCGGATGGCGATCGTCTGTCCTTCTCGGAGCTGGGCGGTGCCCTGCAGGATCCGGGTCTCGCTCACCCCTGAGCGGGTGAGCAGGTCACCATTCGCGTCCACCACCGCGGAGAAGCCGGTGGGTGCGGCTTGCAGCACCCACCGCCCGCTCTCGATCGCCCGCAGCCGCGACGATGCCACCTGCTGGGTCTGTACCTGCGTCAACCAATAGGACGACCCGTTCGTGGGGTTGAGCAGCACGTCGCCGCCGTGCGCGATCCCGTCGCGGACCCGGTCGCTGAAGAAGACCTCCCAGGAGATGGCCACCCCGAACCGCCCGGCTGGGGTGTCGATGGTCGCCGGCTCCACGCCGGGGATCGCGTCCCGAGCGGGCAGGCCGGCCCCCTGCCCCGCCAGCAGCTCGATGAGCCCGCGCATCGGCACATACTCCCCGAACGGGACCCGGCGGACCTTGTCGTAGCGGTCGCCGTAGGTGCCATCGGGGTTCACCACCATCGACGCGTTGCGGAAGTGCTCCGGGCCGTCACCTTCGGTGGCACCGACCACGAGCGTGGTGCCGAGCTGGCGGGCGAGCGCCGACAGCTCCCGACCCTCGGCGCTGCCAGGGAGGTCGCCTTCGACGCTGACCACGTTCTCGGGCCAGAGCACGAGATCGACCGGTGTGGTCACCGCTTCGGTGGCGGCGAGGTGCCGTTCGAAGACCTCGCGCTCGTCGGTGTCCGCAGCCCGGGTGCGCTGAGGACCACCGCCTTGAACCACGGCGAAGGTCAGCTCGCCGGTCGGATGGCCCCGGGGGGCGACGGCGGCCAACCCCATCACCGCCACGAGGGCGGCCGCGATGGCACACGCCAGCGCCCACCGGCGCTCCCAGGCGGCGGAGAGGGCGATCCCCCCGACGACCACCAGCGCCGACACGAACAGGTCGGTACCCAGGCGGGCGGTCTGGCCGAGGGGTGCCGCGGCCTGCCCCATGGCCAGCGTGGCCAATGGCACGCCGCCGAAGGGGAAGGTCCACCGGGCGAGCTCGGCCAACGTGATCGCGCCGGGCAGCGCGATCCACCGTCCGGGCGACTGAGGCGGAACCGCCAGCGCGGCGAGGGCGAAGTAGGTGGCGTACGCGGCTTGTGCGATGACGTAGCCGGGCTTGGTGAGGTCCCACATCCACAAGGTGGCCGGGAACAACCAGGCGGCGGCCACCAGCCAGGAGCGAGCGAAGCGGGCCCGGGCGGGCTGGCCGGCGAGCAGGCGGTCCCACAGGGCGACCCCGACGAAGGCGAGCGGCCACCACCCCCACGGCGGCACCGACGCCGCGATGGCGAGCCCCGCCAGCACACCGCGCACCGCGATGCCGGATCGGGTCGCCCACCCGGGGGACGTCCACGGAGGCGAGGTCATCGCCGTCCACTTTCGCGTCGGTGCCCGGACGGTGCACGCCGCCCCTCGCGGTCTGCACGGCTCCTCCCGAGTCGGCCAGCGCTCCCTTCTGCCCGTTCTGGCAGGTCGAACGCGTGCTCTGGCACGCATTCGACCTGCCAGAACGAGGGTGCGGGCCGCGGGCGGTAGGGTCGCTCGCTGATGACCGGACCCGGGCCGCTCGACGTGTTCACCCCTGACCTCTTCGCCGGCCGGGTGGCGCTGGTGACCGGTGGTGGAACCGGGCTGGGTCGGCAGTGCGCCCTGGGGTTCGCCCGGTACGGCGCTGATGTGGTGATCGCCAGCCGTGATCCCGATCACCTGGCGGGGTGCGCGGATGAGATCGAGTGCCTCGGGCGCGGCTGTCTGGCCGTGCCCACCAACATCCGCCAGCCCGCCGAGGTCGAGCGCCTGCGCGACACCGCCTACGAGCAGTTCGGCAAAGTCGACTTCCTGATCAACAACGCCGGCGGGCAGTTCCCCGCTCTGCCCTCCCAGATCTCGGACAACGGCTGGCGGGCCGTCGTGGACCTCAACCTCAACGGCACCTGGAACATGGTGAGCCGGTTCATGGGGCCGATGACCGAGGCCGGGTACGGCTCGATCGTCAACGTGGTGCACGTCTTCTCGTTCGAGCGCGGCGCGCCGATGTTCGTCCATTCCGGCGCGGCCCGGGCCGGGGTCGTGAACCTGACCCGGACCATGGCCCCCTACCTCGGCTACCACGGCGTGACCATCAACGCGCTGGCCCCCGGCACGATCGCCACCGCGGGGATGCACGAGAACGAGGTCGGTCGTCTCGGCTACGACGAGGAGGCCTGGTCCCGCAAGGTGGAGGAGATCGGCCCCATGCGGCGCATGGGGACCGCGGAGGAGATGGCCGCCATCATCCTCTTCCTGTGCTCACCCGCGGCCCGGTTCATCAACGGCGCGGCGATCGTCGCCGACGGGGGCGAGCTCCGGAGCAACTGGCCGACGTTCTTCGAGCGCGGCAGCCTCTGACCGCGCCGGACGCGCTGGCCGGGGTCGGCGCGCGAGCGTCCATCGGTTCCTAGCCCTCCCAGCCGGCGAAGGGATCGGTGGCGGTGGCCACCGGAGGGTCGGTGGCCGGGCGTACCAGCAGCGTGTGGTCCGTCCGGCGGGCCTCGGCGTCGAGGGGAGGGAGGTCTTCCTCCCGGTCCACCGGGCGCCCCTGGTCGTCGAGCAGGCGCAGCTTCGCCACGATGCGCTCCCGGGCGGAGCCGGGTGGGTGGCACGCGAACAGCGTGGCGGTGTGCGCCCAGGACTGGGCGGCGATGTCCACCCACTCGGCGGGCACGGTGATCACCCCCCGCACCTCGTAGACGAAGCGGGCGTCCGCGGTCGTGAGGATCACCCGGTCACCGGCCTCGAGCTCGTTCAGGCGAGCGAAGGGCTTCGAGTAGGTCGTGCGGTGACCAGCGATCACCACGTTGCCGAGGCCTCCCGGCCGGGCGGTCCCCGGCCACCACCCGGGCCCTCGGTTGATCGCCGTCAGGGTCACCCCCCGCTGCACGTCCGCCACCACGCCGAGCTTCGGGATCTCGATGGTGCCCAACACGATCTGGGGGGTGGGGGCGTAGGGGTTGTCCGGGAGCGCCTCGGGGATCGGGAGGCTCGGGCGTTCGGTGGTGACCGCCAGCGTCGGCGCCGGCCGGCCCGCAGACCCCACCACGATGCCGGCCCCGCGGCCCCGGAGGTGGTCGGCCGGCTCGGGCCCGGCCCGCCAGGCGACCGTCGCTCCCGTGAGCACCACCGTGGCGAAGACGCCGACCGGGACGGCGAGGCGGAGACGTCGCGTCCGTTGCCGCATCCCTGCGATTGTCGCGCTCGGGCGGGCTGTGTGGACCGCGAACGCCCCCGGGGTGCCGCGGCACCGCGACGGTCGGGGAGCAGGGTCGGATCAGGTGCCAGCCGTGAGGGCGGTGGCGAGGTTCCGGGCGTCGACCACCAGCAGGCCCGGGAGGGTCTCCGCTCCCGAGCCCGGCGGCCCGAGGGTCGTGGCATAGAGCACCACGTCGGTCGGTTGCCGGCCGTCGCCCGGCGCAGCGATCGACAGCCCGTAGCGGTTGGCGAAGTAGCCCAGGTGGGGGTCGTCGGTGATCAGGCTGCTCACCGCGCCGGCGAGGGGCGCCAGCGCGCCCTGCACCGCTTCGTCCGCGGCCACGAGGTCGCGCTCGACGCGGTCCAGGTTCACCGCGGTCAACACCGCGAACTGCGGCGCCTGCGAGTCCAGCGCGGCGGCGATGGATCGAGCCGCCTGGGCCGCTCGATCGGGATCCATCCAGAACGACGGATCGGGTGCACCGATCTCGGGGGCATCCGGACCGGTCGGCGCAGGCCCCGGCTCGTAGGCGGGCGTCCGGCCGTAGGGCTCCGGGGCCAGGTCCTCGAGCAGGAACAGCACCTTGGTGCCGGTGCGCCGCGCCGCGTCGAGGGCGGGTTGCAGGCCCCGCTCGAACCCACCGCCGACCGCGATCACCAGATCGGCGCCGTCGAGTTGCCGGGCCAGCTCCGCATCACCGGTGAAGGTCCTGGGATCGGCACCGGCCGGCACGACCACCGTCACCTGCGCGCTCGGACCGGCCACCGCGCCGGCCAGCCACCCCACGATGTCGGTGGTGGCGAGCACTCGGAACGTGCGGGGCTCGCTCCTGGCACAGGCCACGGCCACCGTGGCGACGAGGAGCGCGAGCCCGATCACCGCCACCCGCGTCGGCCGACCGCGCCGGGCACCGGCCGGAAGCTCGCCCGGGGCAACCGGTGGCAGCCGCATCCGTCGCCCCCGATCCCGGTCCCGCGGGCTCAGCCCGAGCCTGAACCCGCGGACGCGGCCATCTCTGCGGGGCGCGCCGCCTCTCCGTCACGCATCGCCCAGCGGACGAAGATCACGAAGATCACGGTCCACACGATCGGGATGTTCCCGATCTTCATGAGGATGCCCGCCATCTGCTGGTCGTCGCCCGCCGAGAGGCCGTAGACCCGCGGCGCCAGCTCGTAGGTGCGGTAGAGGGGGAAGTCGGCGAAGGTCAGCATCCCGCCCGGCACCATGGCGATCGCACCGGCGGCCAGGAACAGGTACACGCACTGCACGGCGGGGGAGGGGTGGCGCAGCTCCCGCAGCGGGCTGGCGAGAGGGGTCCACAGCAGCAGCCCCGACAGCAGCCAGGTCACGTCGAGCAGCATCGAGCCGACCTGGCTCGAACGGAACGTGTCGACCGTGAACGGCGCGTGGGTGGCGATCAGCACCAGGTTGTACCCGATTCCCGCCACCACGGGTCTGGCGAGGAACCGCAGCGCCGGCCCGAGGCGGAACCGCTCGACGGCGGGGCGCACCATCCAGTCCGGGATGCCGAGCAGCAGCAGCGGCGCGGCGACGAGCGTGTAGAGCATGTACTGCACCATGTGTGCCGTGGCCAGGTAGCCGGCGCCGAGGGTCCCGAGCGGCCAGTCGGTGGCCAGCCAGAGCACCGCCATCCCCAGCGCGAACCACCACCGCTTGCGCCGGTCGCACGGCGCGACGGGGCTGCCGCCTCGATGGTGGCGGTGCCAGCTCCACCCGTAGCCGGCGATCAGCGTCAGCATCGCCACCCAGATGCCGGGGTAGGCCCGGAAGGCCCAGCTCCACGGCTCCCGGGTGGCGCTGCACCACCAGCTCACCGCGCCGCCCCCTCGCTCCCGGCCGGCAGCCAGTCGGTCTTCGAGGCCAACCGGCGGAGGTCTCGCACCCAGTCTTCCTGGCGGGTGCCGAACGGGTACACCAAGCGCACCCGATCGTCGGGGGTGATCACGAACACCCCGGCGGTGTGGCCGACGAGGTAGTCGCCGCGGGCGTCGGGCGCCTCGGCCACCGCCACCGCCGTCCCCATCGCCCGCTGGGCCGCTTCGACCGCGGGCAGGTCGCCGGTCAGTCCCACGAAGCGTGGATCGAAGCTGTGCACCCACGAGTCGAGACGCTCCGGGGTGTCGCGGGCCGGGTCGGTGGTCACGAACACCATCTCGACCGGGACGTCGACCTTCTGCAACGCCTGGGCGATGGTGGCCATGTGGATGGGGCAGACGTCCGGGCAGTTCGTGTACCCGAAGAACACGAGGGTCAGCCGCCCGGCCGTTCGGGCCTGGAAGTCGTAGGCGCGCCCCGAGGTGTCGGTGAGTACGAACGACGGTCGGGGTTGCGCCGGCTCCAGCACCCTACCCGCCCACTCGCTGCGAGCTGGTGAGCCACCGCCCTCCGACCGGGTGGCCAGGGTGATGGCGGCGATGGCGAGGAGCATCGCGCCGCCGATCAGGAACGACGCGATGACCCAGCGGGGTACCGAGGGCGGCCGGGCTGGCGGCGAGGGCTCACCGGTGGGGGTGTCCTCGGCGTCTCCAGTGGAGTCGGTGGAGATGATGCTGGTCACGACCGTGCCATTGTCGCCGACGGGCCGGGAAAAACGCCCATCGCGACCGGCACGGCCTGCCCGCCTCGTCCGACCCGCCGGCCGGCCCCGTCCCGCCCGGCCGGGCCGTCAGCTCTCGGCCGCGTCCCGCAAGCGCGCCGTGCGATGCACCGGATCGGTGTCGAAGCGGGGGATCACCTCGGTGCCGAACAGCTCGAAGGAGGCCAGCGCGTCCTCGAGAGACATCTGCGTCGTGAGCGGGCTGAACACGAGCTGGTCGATGCCCAGGTCGCGATAGATCTCCACCCCTTTCGCGCAGTCGTCGGGGTCGCCGGCGATGATCGCCCCGGTGGCAGCCAGCCGCTCGACCTCGTCCGGGGTCGGTTCGGGGATCAGCTCCGGCCAGGCCGGCACCCCCTTCGGGCGGGGGAAGGTGTCGAGCCAACGCAGCACCTGCGAGTGGTAGTAGGACATCCCGATGCTCGCCGCCAGCTTGAACGCGTCGTCGCGGTTCTCGCAGCAGACGAGGTTCGTCACGCACAGGATGTTGTCGTTGGCATAGCCGGTGACCGGGTCGCAGTCGCCGATCGCTGCCTTGTACGCCGCCGCGGCGGCCGGGATCTTCGACTTCGCCGGTGGCCCGAAGGCGAAGCAGAGCACGCCGAGGCCGTTGGCGGCGGCGATCTCGAAGGTCTCCGGGTTGCCCGCCGCGACCCACATCGGCGGCGGGGTCTTGCGATACAGCTTGGGGACGACGTTGCGTTCCGGGACGGAGAAGTACGTCCCGTCGTGGTGGTAGCTGGACGATGCCCACATCTTGGGGAACTCTCGAAGCGTCTCGGCCCACATGTCGCGGGTCGAGTCCCAGTCGGTCACCCCGAAGCCACCCATCTCGGTCGTGGAGGAACCACGGCCGGTGCCGAACTCGTAGCGACCCTCCGTCAGATGGTCGAGCGTGGCCACCTGCTCTGCCACCCGGACCGGGTGGTTCACCGCCGGCGTGGTGTTGGTGATCGCCGAGCCGACGTGCAGGGTCGTCGTCCGGGCCGCCACGAACGCCGCGAAGACCTCGGGCGAGGCCATGTGGGAGTACTCGGTGAGGAAGTGGTGCTCGGAGGCCCAGGCGTATTTGAACCCCCACGCCTCCGAGCGGACGGCGATCTCGACGCTCTCCATCAGCCGCTGGTGCTCGAGGCCGGGGTTGCCCTCGGCGAGTGGTGCGGGCACCGCTCCCTGGGCGAAGAATCCGAACTCCATGGGCGCTCCTTCACGGTGAAAACGAGAACGTGTTCTCGTTTTTGGACGGTTCGTCTTGTACCCGGAGCGCCCCGGGGGCGATAGGGACGAAGGTCCCTATCGCCGGGACTAGAACACGTTCTAGATCTGAGCCATGACCCGATTCCCCTTCCCCGTCCCCTTCGGCTGGTACCAGCTGGCCTGGAGTGACGAGCTCGCGGCTGGCGAGGTCTGGCCCCTCTACTACTTCGGTCGAGATCTCGTGCTGTGGCGGGACTCGGAGGGCGCCGCCCACCTCCAGGACGCGCTCTGCCCCCACCTCGGTGGCCACCTCGGGCACGGCGGGCACGTCGAGGGGTGCGAGCTGCAGTGTCCCTTCCACGGGTGGAAGTTCGATGCCGAGGGGCGCAACAGCGAGATCCCCTACAGCGACAAGGTCAACCGCAAGGCGCGCCTCACCACCTATCCGGTCATCGAGCGCAACGGGCTGCTCATGGCCTGGTACCACCCGTTCGGGGCCGAACCGAGCTGGGAGATCCCCGAGATCCCGGAGTTCAACGATCCCGACGCCTTCTCGCCGATGGTGCGCCGGACGGTCGAGATCCCCGCGGCTTGGCAGGAGATCGCCGAGAACCAGGTCGACGCCGCGCACTTCCGGTACGTCCACAACACCGACCAGGTGCCCGAGGTCACCCTCTACGAGACCGACGGGCCCCTGGCCCGCATGCGCTCGATCCAGCGCTTCCCCACCCCCCGGGGGGTGGTCGACGGCCGCATCGACGTGGACACCTACGGGCCCGGCTTCGGGGTGATCCGCTTCAGCGGGATCGTGGACACCGTGCTGATGGGGTGCAACGTGCCTGTCACCAGCGACGAGTGTGAGCTGCGGTTCAGCTTCACCGTGCGCAAGCTCGGCGACGACGCCGCGACCTCGACCGTCGGCGACGCCTTCGTCGAGGAGGTCACCCGGCAGGTGATCGAGGACATCCCGATCTGGAAGTACAAGGGGCACGTCACCAAGCCGGCGCTGGCCGACAACGACGGGCCCTACCTGAAGTTCCGCAAGTGGGCATCCCAGTTCTATGCGGAGGGCGTCGATCTCGACCGGGCGGTCTACCCCCCGCGCCGGCCACCCAAGCCCCGCCCCGAGCCCGAGGGCACCCGCAAGCTCACCGCGTCGTCGAGGCTCAAGCAGGAGGACGTGATCAGAGCCGACATGATGTCGGGCTGACGCGGGCCTGGCCGGGCCGGGGATCCGCCGGCGGGCGGGGCTGCGAGTCGCCGGGTGAAGCGCCCGGGTCAGCGGCCGGCACGGAGGCGGCCGAGCCAGCGGTCGAGGGCCTCGACCGCTGGGGGTGCTTCGAGATCGTGGCCGCCGGCGTGCTCGACCCAGGTCACCTCGAGGCCGTGCCGTTCCAGGGCCCGGCGGGCGCTGCGGCCTTGCACCACCGGCACGACCTCGTCCTGCTCGCCGTGCACCAGCAGCACCTCGGTGTGGCCCGCGGCGTCGGCGAGAGCCCACTCCACGCTCGGGTCGTGCGGCAGCCACGCGGCCACTGCCCCCACCGCCGCCGGCCGCCACCTCGCCCCGCGGCGCAGCGCGAGCGCCAGCGCGGTGGCCGCACCTTGCGAGTAGCCGACCACCACCGCGCCGGCGGGATCGACCTGCGCCGCGGCGCAGGCATCGACGACCTGCGCTTCGAGCCGGTCGAGCGTGCAGCTCAGGGGTGGGGAGGCATCGGTGGGGCCGTCAGGGTCGGGTCCGAACCACCCGTACCCGCCCGGGGTGCGCACCGGACCGCTGGGCACCAGCCGGGGGATCCCTGTCGCCCCGGGTAGGGACGCCAGCACACGCTCGAGTCGTGAGGGGTGGTCGTCGTAACCGTGCAGCCCGACGAGGATGGCAGGAGCCGACGGGCCGCCTGTCCGGGGCACGCGGTGGTCAGACCCGGCCGAAGGCCACGCGGGCGCCGGACCAGTACCCGACGCTGTCGACCCGCACGAACTTGCCTCGCCCGGGAGCGTGCACCATCTGGCCACCACCGATGTAGAGGCCGACGTGGCCGGGGTCGCCGCTCTCGCCGGGACCCCAGAAGAACACGAGGTCCCCTGGCTGGGCTTCGGCCTGGGAGATGCGCCGGCTCATCGCGTACTGCGCGCCCGAATAGTGGGGAAGGCTCTTGCCTCCCTGGGCCCACGCCCACATGGTGAAGCCGGAGCAGTCGAAGGCGTTCGGTCCCGCCGCGGCCCACACGTACGGCGCCCCGATCTTGCTCATGCCCGCGGCGACCGCCGCGGCGGCACCCGAGCCCACGGCCGGAGGCGGGCTGTCGTCGATCGCCGGGCCGGGCGCGGTCGGCGCGGTCCGCGGCGACGGGCCTTCGGCCGGTGAAGGCTGGGACGTCCGAGTGCTCGCCGCTCGCTGGGCGGCCTGCTGGCGGGCCTGTTCCTCGGCCCGCTGGCGAGCCTCGGCAGCCTTGCGCTCCTGCTCTTCCCGCACGAGCTGGGCGATCTCGCCGTCGAGCTTCGACTTGATCGCGGCCTGCTCGTCGACTGCCGCTTGCGCCTCGTCGAGGGAGGCTTGGAGCTGGGCGTGATGGTCGGCGAGCGCCTGTTGTGCCTCGCTGAGCTGGCGGCTCTCGTCCTCGGCCTTCTTCCTGGTCGCCTGCAGCTGGTCGACGAGGTCCTGGCGGCTGCCGGTGGTGATCTCGAGGTAGCCCCGGACCTTGGGGGCCTCGTCGGTCGTGCTGGCGAGGAGCGCGTCCATGGCCGGGGCGTCGTTGCCGGACACGTACGCCTCCACCGCGAAGGCCCGCAGCTCGCTCCGGCGCTGCTCGAGCTCGGCGTTGGCCTCGTCCGCTCGGCGCTGGGCGTCGGCGACGGCTGCTTCGGCCGCGGCGAGCTCGCCCTTGGCCCGTTCGGCGGCTTCGTCGAGCTGCATCACCCGCGCTTCGAGCGCGTCGAGCTTCGCGGCGACCCGCTGGGCTTCCGCCCGCTTGTCGGCGAGCTGGTCGGCACTGGCGGCACCCGGGGCGACGATCGCGCCCACGACGAGCGCGAGGATCACGCCGGCGAGAGCGAGCGGGCTGCGGTACCGAGCAGAACGGCGGCCGGTGGCAGGTCGTCCAGGTCGCATTGTTACGGAATCTTTGCAGAAGTCGTGCGGTCACGCAACGACGCCGGGTCACGACGAGGGGAGGGCCAGATGACGCCGGGCCCGCTCGGCCGCGGCCCGGGCCTGGCGGATGCAGGCCGGAATGCCCAACCCGTCCCACCCGGCACCTAGAGCGGTGAGACCAGCACACTCCGTGTCCAGCTCGGCGCGCCACCGAGACACCCGTTCGAGGTGGCCGGGGCGGAACTGCGGTAGCGAGCGCGGCCAGCGAGACACCCGGGTGGCCACCGGCGAGACCGAGGGATCGAGCGCCATCGTCGTCGCCAGGTCGGCGAGCAGCGCCTCGACCAGATCGGCGTCGTCGAGCTCGAGCGCCCGACGGTCGTCGAAGCGGCCTGCGGAGGCGCGCAGCACGGCCACCTCCGGGTCGTCGAGATGGGCCCACTTGCTCGACGCCCACGAACACCCGGTGAGGAGCAGGCCTTCCGCCCGGGGTACCAGGAAGCCGCTGCCGTCGAGGGGACGTCCGATCGCCGCTCGGGGCACCGCCAGGGTGACCATCACCACCGACGAGTAGGGCACCTCGCCGAGCTCAGCCGCCACCCCGGGGGCGATGCTGCCGAGCAGCTCCGCGGTCACGAAGTCGGGGGTGGCCAGCACCACCGCGTCGGCCTCGATCGGGTCGGCCGACGCGACGCGGACCGCGAAGCGCGAGGTGGCGTGAGCGCGGTGCCGATCCACGGCGGTCGCCCGAGCCCCGGTCACGATCCTGGCGCCACGCCTGCCCAGCTCGTGGGCCAGCGCGTCGGTGAGGGTCTGGGTGCCGGTGGGCAACCCGTAGAAGACCGGCGTGCCGGGATCGGGTCGGGTGCGGGCGAGCTGCTCGCGCAGGCCGGCGATGAGGCTCGGCTGCTCGCGGACCGCCTCGGCGAGCTGCGGCGCCCCGGCGGCCACGCTGAGCTCGTCGGCGTCACCCGCGTTCACCCCACTCAGCAGCGGCGCCACCAGCCGCTCGAACACCTCGTCACCGAGCCGCCGGCGCACCAGCGCCCCGACCGACTCGTCGCCTCGCCACGGCTCGCCGGGCATGGTCAGGTCCTCGGCCGCCCGAGCGACACCCTCTTCGGAGACGAGGCCCGAGGCCGCGAGAGCCTCGAGGTCGGTCGGCACGCCGAGCACCGTGCGTTCCGGGAAGGCCCGCAGGGCACCGTCGCAGTAGACGAACGCTCGGCTCGTGGCTGGGGTCACGAGGTGCTCCCGCAGCCCGAGCTCCCCGCAAAGCTCGATCGCCTCGGGCACCCGGGCGAGGAAGGCGTCAGCGGCGCAGTCCACGGCCCGGCCGGCGAAGGGGGTGGTCCAGATCTTTCCCCCGAGCCGCGAGTCGGCTTCGAGCACCGTGATCTCGACGTCGCCGTGGCGAGCCAGCTCGAAGGCGGCCGTGAGCCCGCTGATCCCCCCGCCGACGATCACCACCGAAGCCATGCCGCTCGCCACCTCACACCTTCCCACCGCACCCGGCGCGTGCCAGGGCGAGCTCGGCCAGCCCATCCATCACGGCCGGGTCGGCGTTGACCGACCGGGTGCGCGCGAACGCCAACCCGGCGTTCTCGGCCACCCGGCGAGCCTCGATGTCGAGGTCGTAGAGCACCTCGAGGTGGTCGGCGGTGAACCCCTGCGGACACACGAGCACCCCCTCGGCGCGGCCGGTGGCGCCGAGCTCTCGGATCACCTCCGAGAGGTCGGGACCCCGCCAGCGTTCAGGGGTGCGGCCGGCGCTCTGCCAGCACAGCGCCCAGTCGGGCCACGGCAGCAGGCCGACGCGCGCCGCCACCGCGCTGGCGGTCTCGTAGAGCTGCTCGGGGTACGGGTCGCCGGCGAGCGCCCGCTCCGGGAGCGAGTGCGCGCTGAACAGCACCTTGTGCCGAGCCGGGAGCCCCCGGCGGGCGTCGAGGATCGCCTCCGCCAGGAAGTCCACCAGCGCCGGCAGCAGGTGCCACGAGTCGATCGGCAGGTACTCCACCCCCGCGGACCGGGCTGCCGCCCCGGCCCGCTCGTGGTACGCACCGACGCTCGCCCGGGAATAGTGGGGCGCGAGCACCAGACCTACGACCCGAGTTGCGCCGGAGGTGGCGAGTGCTCGCACCCCGTCCTCCACGTAGGGCGGTGCGTGCTTCTGTCCGAGTGCGGTCGGGACGGCTCGACCACTGCGGGCCTCGAGCGCCGCGGCGATCGCTCCCCGCTGGGCCTCGGTGCGCTCGGCCAGCGGGGACACGCCGCCGATGGCCTCGTAGCGGGCCGTGAGCTCGGCCAGCTCCTCGTCGGTGGGGGGACGGCCTCGGCGGATGTGGGTGTAGTAGCCGGCGATCTCGCCCGGGTCCTTCGGGGTGCCGTAGGCCATCACCAGCACCCCCAGTGCGCCCTGCCCGCTCACGGTCGACCCCCGCCCCCGGAGGCGACCCGGCCCTCGTCGTGCACCAGCTCGACCAGGCGGGTGAGCGTGTCGGGATGGGTCTCGGGCAGCACGCCGTGGCCGAGGTTGAAGATGTGCCCCGGGTGCCCCGCGTTGCGGCGCAGTACGTCGCGGGCCGCCTCCGCGACCACGTCCCACGGTGCGAGGCAGATGGCCGGATCGAGGTTCCCTTGGAGTGCCGTACCCGCGGGGACCCGCTGCCGGGCCCGATCGAGCGGCACCCGCCAATCCACGCCCACCACGTCCGCGCCGGCGGCCGCGAGCAGGTCGAGCAGCTCGCCGGTGCCCACACCGAAGTGGATGCGGGGCACCCCGAGGTCCACGATGCCCTCGAACACCCGGCGGCTGTGTGGCAGCACGAAACGCTCGTAGTCGGGCGGCGAGAGTGCGCCGACCCAGCTGTCGAACACCTGTACCGCGGAAGCCCCCGCCGCAACCTGTGACCGCAGCGAGGCCACGGCCAGGTCGGCGAGGCGGTCGAGCAACGCACTCCACAAGCCGGGCTCGCTGTGCATCAGCGATTTGGTGCGGGCGTAGGTGCGCGACGGGCGCCCTTCGATGAGGTAGCTGGCGACGGTGAAGGGCGCGCCGGCGAAGCCGATGAGGGGGACGGTGAGCTCCTTCGCCAGCAGCCGGACGGTCTCGAGCACGTAGGGGGTGTCGGTCTCGGGCTCGAGGGGTCGGAGCCGGGCGAGGTCACGTTCGCTGCGGAACGGGGAGGCGACCACCGGGCCGGTGCCGGGGGCGACGTCGACGCCGAAGCCCACTGCGGCGACCGGCACGACGATGTCCGAGTAGAGGATGGCCGCGTCGACACCGTGGCGGCGTACCGGCTGCAGGGTGATCTCCGCGGCCAACCCGGGGTCGCGGATGGCCTCCAGGATGCTCCCGGTGCCGCGGATCGCCCGGTACTCGGGCAGGGACCGGCCCGCTTGGCGCATGAACCACACCGGCACCCGGTCGTGGGCCTCGCCTCGGCAGGCGGCGAGGAAGGGTGAGTCCTGCAGGTGCGCGGGGGGCACGCTCGCCACGGTAACGCCCGGGCGTGCCCACTCCCGAACCCGCCGGTCCGGGCTTGACTGGTGCGATGCGCCGATCCATCGACGACTACCCGTTCGATCCTCGTGACTACCCGCCGCGCTTCGAGGACGACGAGCTCACGCCGATCTCCTGGGCGGTGGCCGTCAGCGACGACTACGACGATGCCCGGCCGCGCATCGTGCTGACGGTCGAGGAGGTGGGCCGGCCCGGCCAGGGGTTGGTCGGTCACCTCAGCCCGGAGATCGCCCGCCGGCTGCGGGTCGCGATCCGTGACGGGTTGCGCGAGATCGGCGAGGACCCGGGTCCCTGAACTCCTCACCCAACCCAACTGGCAGGTCGAACGCGTGCCCTGGCGCGCGTTTGACCTGCCAGAACGGAGCCGGGTGGTGTCGCCCGAGTAGATATCTGAGAACAATTCTCAGTAAGGTGAGAATCGTTCTTGATTCGTCACCGGGAGACCGCCGGCAGGACACCGATGAGGAGCCCGGCATGCGACGAGGTTCGACGGATGTGATGGGTGGCGTCCCGTTCCCGGTGCAATACGCGGCGAGGGCGTAGGTTCCTTCAAGGGCTGACTGCTCACGAAGGCGACCTACACCCGTGCCGAAACGAGTATCGCCCACCGAACGGATCCGTGCCGAGATCGACGAGTTGTTCGGGTCGGGCCGTGACATCGCCGAGGTCCTAGGGGAGGTGATGCGGTTGTCGGCGCGCCTGGTGCTCCAGGAGGTTCTCGAGGACGAGGTCACGACCTGGCTGGGCCGCGACTGGAACTCCCGGGCTGAAGGGGAGCGGGCCGGGCGACGCAACGGCTATAGCGATCTGACGTCGCGGATCTGCCAACGGCTGCGCGACCAGTTCGAGGCGTTCCGCACCCGGGACCTGTCCGACGTCGAGCTGGACTACCTGTTCCTCGACGGCAGCCACTTCAAGATGCACGACGGGTCGCGTTCGGAGCCGGTGCTCGTCGCCTACGGGATCACCACTGTCGGCCAGCCCGTGTTGTTGGCCGTCGAACCGGGCGGGGACGAGTCCCATGACGCGTGGGCTGGGTTCCTCGAGGACCTCAAGGCCCGGGGCCTGCGAGCGCCGCTGCTGGTCATCTCCGATGGCGCATCTGGCCTGTTGGGCGCCGTCGAGCACAAGGTTGCCCACCGCGCTGCGGCAACGGTGTCTGATCCACCGGGCCCGCAACGTGGCCGCCAAGGTGCCCGCCGAG